>DATKHM010000020.1:0-5425 GCA_035510235.1 Minisyncoccota bacterium
TAGAAATGACCTAACGCGAATAAAATGTAATCCTAAAAACTTTGATCGTAAGGCATATGGAAATATTAAAGATGTTATTTTCTTTTATTCCAAGACTAAGCCAAATGGAGAAGATCCAATGTTTTGGTCAGATTTTAGAACTCCATTAAATGAAGAAGAGATAATAAAACAGTTTCCTAAAATTGATAGAAAAGGAAGGCGATACGCTACAACGCCCTTGCATGCAAAAGGAGAAACAAAAAATGGTCCCACTGGAGGAAAGTGGAAAGGATTGATGCCACCCAAGGGCAGGCATTGGAGATACAACCCTAATGAATTAACGAGGCTCGACAAGTTGGGTTTGATTGAATGGTCTAGTTCGGGTAATCCGCGCAAGATTATTTATGCAGACGAAAATAGAGGCAAAAAAATCCAGGATATTTGGGACTTTAAGGATCCTGGCTTTGAAAGCGCTCTTTACCCAACAGAAAAAAATTCGAACCTATTAGAATTCATTATCAAGGCATCCTCACCTAAGAATGCACTAGTTTTAGATTGCTTTAGTGGCTCGGGAACGACATTAATGGCAGCTAATAAAACGGGACGCCGGTGGATCGGTATTGATGCTAATAAATCTGCAATCAAATTGACTGAAAAGAGAATACTTGAAGCGAAGAAAAAAGAAGACCTATTTACTTCGCCGACCTCTTTTTCCGTTTTTGAAGCGGTTTAGCCTTCTTGGCTACTTCTTTTATAAAATCTTTAAGCAATAAGGCACTTAAAGCAATTCCTTTCTGTTCTTTAATGCGAACGTGCATAGAGTTATTTGTTGGCAACCAAATCACTCCATCCAAAACACCGATTCGGATTAACTTTTTATGGTCTGAGTTTAATAAGCTATAGGGATCATTAAATTGAGCGTTCTGATGACCACCAAAGTCTGTTAAAAACTTTGCTTCACCAACAATATATTTATCAAAAACTTTAACGATCAAGTCTAAGCCCTTATCAACCTTTATGCCTAGGTATTTATTGGCAAAATTCTTTAAATATTTATCCGATCCGCCTAAGACGGCGATACCCTTATGTTTTAAAAAATCATCCTCTAGAAGAACTGGATACCCCAATCTCAACATTGAATTTCTAAACATAGGCCCTATCTGCCTATTCGTCTCTTTCGGCTGGACACTATTGCTAACAATTGCATCAAATCCCATGCCCAAAAGTACATCGCCAATACGATCAACAGTTTTCGGATTAAGATTTAACGCAGAGGGAGATTTTCGGAAATATGCTATGTAAGAATCTTTTATGGGGAAAAGAGCTACCCCTTTTAAAAGAGTTTTGATGAGCTCGACTTTATCCTTATTTTAAAGAGCCGATTTTATTTTCTTCAAAACCACGGGATTTAATTCCCTCACGGCTCCGCGTTGGATTGGATAAATATCATAAAGCTTATCCAGATATCCGGGCTTTGCTGCTAACTTAATACTTTTACCGACCCACTCATTCATGGTCTAAAAAGAGCATTATTTCTTATGATTGAAACATTTTTTGACAAATTGTACAAATTCTTTAATAGCGGATGAGCTGGGTGGAAACCCCGGCCCCCGACAAATAGCCATGCGCATGGCTATTTTGCTTTCTAACTTTGCAGACTTCTCAAAGTCATGTTATAAATTATTCAGATCTGCGGATTTAAATCTTAGAAGACGGGGTTGCGAAAATGTTCAAAAAAGCCACCATGATGTGCATATTGGCAGTGTGCTTTTCGGCATCTGCCCCGGGACAACAAATTACTTCGGATACATCATCCGAGGTGCAGGCATTTCAGCATGCCGCGTGGCTTTCTTACGACGGTAAACACGACGATACCCGAACGGAGTTCGCGAAGTACAAACAGAGCCATCCCGACGACCTACTTTCGACGGTGCGGCTCTCGTACGACTATTTGTTCGACACCCGTTCCAAGATGAGCAGGGCCGAGTATCACGACTTACTTCACAAGGTGAACGATGCCATCGCACTTTTTGAATTAAAAAAGTGTGCGGGTACCGACCTTGCGGGAATCGCGGGAAATACGCTCGACTGCGACTATCTGGGCGCCGCGCTCTACTCGTTCCGCATGGCTTTGCAGATGAAGAACGAGAAATTCTACTGGGGGATCATGCACTTGACAGCTCTCCAGGCAGATGATGATCACTTTTTCTTGTACGCCAGGCGGTCGGACAACGCGGGGATCTTGCAATCGAGGTTCCTTCTCGGGGTTCACGAATACGAACTCAGCCAGTCCGGGATAGGGTCTCACACCCGGGATCCTCATGACCGGGCCGATGCGCTCGCGCTCATCAGGGCTTCGCTTCTCGGCACTTCGCCTTTTGCCGATGATCAATGGTTCTTCGTTCTGGATTTTGAGAACAAGAATCCGAACGACGTTCCTGCTTGCTTTAAGGACTACCCAAGAGATGCGGTCATTGCCCGCCTTCACTCGGAATATCCCGATAATGGGATGACAAAGTGACGGTCCCGCGTCACCCTCTGCCCGCCGCGCCTACCAGCGCGGCGGCTTTCCTTTATGGGGCGGCGGGGCGATTTGACAATTCACAGCAATCCACATACAATTGCTTGGTAAATCCCTGAACGAAAAAGAAAGTCACTTAGGTCGATTGGCTATAGATTTTCACAGCTCTTGCAGCTGTTTTTGTTCGAAAGGGGATGCGCTGGCAGCAGATGAAGATCAGATAAAAAAACAAACATTAATTTTTAAACACTATGGCAGAAAAAGAAAAGTTCGACCGGTCCAAGCCGCACATGAATGTCGGCACGATCGGCCACGTTGACCACGGCAAGACCACGCTGACCGCCGCGATCACGCACGTGCTGTTCCTGAAGGGTTGGATAAAAAAAGAAGAGAACGTTTCGCAGATCGATAATGCTCCGGAAGAGAAGGCGCGCGGTATCACGATCGCGTTGCATCATTCCGAATACAACTCGGAGAAGCGCCACTATGCGCACGTGGATGCTCCGGGACACGCCGACTACATCAAGAACATGATCACCGGCGCCGCCCAGATGGACGGTGCGGTGCTCGTCGTTGCGGCGACCGACGGCCCGATGCCGCAGACCCGCGAGCACATTTTGCTTGCCCGTCAGGTAGGCGTGCCTTCGATCATCGTCTTCCTCAACAAGGTTGATATGGTTGACGATCCGGAATTGGTCGACCTCGTCGAATCCGAGGTCCGCGAGTTGCTTACCAAGAACGGTTTCCCCGGCGACACGACGCCCGTGATCCGCGGTTCGGCGCTCAAGGCATTGAACGCCACTTCGGCGGATTCGCCGGACGCGAAGCCGATCCTCGACCTCGTGAAGGCGATGGACGATTTCTTCCCCGATCCGGTGCGCGAACTCGACAAGCCGTTCCTTATGCCGATCGAAGATATTTTCTCGATCGAAGGGCGTGGCACGGTCGTCACGGGACGCATCGAGCGCGGCACGGTCAAAGTGAACGAGGAAATCGAGATCGTCGGCCTCAAACCGACCCAGAAGACCGTCGTTACCGGCATTGAAATGTTCGGCAAGTCGCTGGACAACGGCCAGGCCGGCGACAACGCGGGCGTATTGTCCGCGGTCTTAAGAAAGATGACGTGGAACGCGGGCAGGTGCTTGCGAAGCCGGGCAGTGTGACCCCGCACTCGGAGTTCGAAGGCGAAATCTACGTGCTTTCGAAAGAAGAGGGCGGCCGCCACTCTCCGTTCTTCAAGGGCTACAAGCCGCAGTTCTACATCCGCACGACCGATGTGACGGGCGAAGTGACCCTTCCGGAAGGTATGGAAATGGTCATGCCGGGCGACACGGTCAAGATCAACGTCAAGCTCATCACTCCGGTTGCGCTCGAAGACAAGCAGCGCTTCGCCATCCGCGAGGGCGGCAAGACGGTGGGCGCCGGCGTCATCACCAAGATCATCAAATAAGGTGTACAATTGATTCTATGGCAAAAAGCTCGGATGCTCCCCAAAAATTACGCCTTCGGATCAAATCTTACGATCACAAATTGATCGACAATTCGGCACGCCAGATCATCGAGGCCGCCGAACGAAATGATGCGAAGGTGGTAGGACCCATCCCGCTTCCCACGGAAATAAAGCACTACACCGTCAACCGTTCGACCTTCGTCCACAAGGACGCGCGCGAACAGTTCGAGCTCCGCATCCATAAGCGCCTCGTTGAGATATTGAACCCCAGCCAAAAGATCATCGAATCACTTTCGAACCTGAATCTTCCCGCCGGCGTGGATATCGAGATCAAGATGGTCTAGGAGTTGCCGAAAGGCGACGCAAAAAATCCCCGCGCAAGCGGGGATTTTTGTTATGATGAGAAGATGAAAGGATATATTGAACATCCAGGGAAGGCGGTGGAAACGGGCGGGAAGTTCGAGCACGTGATGGCGATCTCGCTCGACCCGCGTTCGGGTTACAAAGACGGCGTCATTCGCTGCATCAAAAGCCGCGAAGGCGATGTCACTGTTTCCGGCTATATTGATAAGAGCGTCCTGCATAAGGTGAGTGGGTCATCGTTGGAACATTTTTCTATAAGAGAACAACTGAAGATCCGAAAACAAGACGAGATCATAGAAGTACTAAGCGTTGCGGGGCTGGAGCTTCTTGGCCTTGAGGATCCCGACATTTGGATTGACGAGGAGACCGGCTTGATGCATCTCTACTTTACAATGCCGTTCCACGACCCCAAGCCGGAGGATAACGGCGTGGTCCACCTTGGCCATGCGGTCGGCAAAGATCTCGATTCCTTGGAAATGACGATGCCGGTCCTTATGGATAAAATTCATGGATCGGCCAAGGAGGTTTCCATTGCGCCCATGAACAAGCAGGGATTTCGATATAACTTAGTAGAATCCTCAATTGCAGAAGAGGATTTCACTTATTCAACCGTGCGGATCGCTATTGCGGAAGATATGGGCGCGGGGTGGAAATTCGGGGAGACGGTGTTCCATCCGAAAGAAAAAAATATTCCATGGATCGGCGGCCATGCTTCGCCCGGTCCGCTGTTTCCAAAAAGTTTTATTGATGTAGGCGAAGGCAAACTGCTCGGCGTCATAAATGGCCGCGAAGCGAATCAACGCGTGGGTGATGAAATAACATACGGCATGTTTTCGGTCGGTTTATTCATCTATGATTACGAGAACGGAAAGATAGATTGGGTTTCACCCAAACCGTTCATCCAAGACAGCGAAGCGAGAACGATCACCTTTGCGAGCCAGTTTGTGGAGCAGGAGAAGGGGAGCGGCATCCTTTACGCCCATGTGGACGATTCGTTCGTGAGAGCGTACACGCTGAACGCGGAGGAGATAAAGACGCTACTGCCATAGTACATATTAAAAATTCATTAAAAAGTTTTTGATTTTTTCTCTATAACTTCTAAAATTGGAGGA
>DATKHM010000021.1:0-3038 GCA_035510235.1 Minisyncoccota bacterium
TTGCTTATACAGCCGATTCTCTCGAACAATCTCTCGAATTTCCATCTGGGAATCGCCGCGCGTGTGGGCATCTTCGCTTTCTTTACGCTCTTTGCCCCGCTCGCGCTATGGCTTTGCGCAGTGATCGGAAAGTTTGTGAAGGGATTTTATCAATTTGGCCAGTTCGCCGCGGTGGGAACATTGAACAGTTTCATTGACCTTGGCGTCTTCAATCTCGAAACATTCCTGTACGGTTCGTCGCTCATTGGTAATGTGCTGTTCGCCGTCTTTAAGGCGATCTCATTTTTATGCGGAACAACGAACAGTTTCGTGTGGAATAAATACTGGACGTTCTCGGCGCACGAGAAGCCGAAGGCCGGGGAGGTGGCCGCGTTCTATACCGTCGCCATCATCGGATGGGTGATCAATGTCGGCATCGCAACGCTCGTGAAGGCCTCCGGCGCGCCGGGTTCGAAAGTGTGGGTGAACCTCGTCGCGCCGCTCTGCGGCATCGCCGCATCATTCCTTTGGGATTTCTTTGGATATAAGTATTTTGTGTTTAAAAAGAAGGCTCCGGCAATTACCATTTAGGCACGAAGGTGCCCCTTGCATTTTCTTGCCGGGTCTGCTATAATGCTCTCGAATGGGTGCGAGTATACCTTAACGATGATATCGACTAAGGTATATCCCACACGATTCTGTTTGGCTAAGGCCGTCCGCAAGGGCGGTTTTAGTTTATTTTGCGTCATTTCGAATACTTAGCTATACTAATAGTGGAGGGGCTGAAGAGCACTCGTTCAATACAAACAGAACCGGAGGTCACCACAGCCGCTCCGCCCAGCACTTTAAGCTTGTTTTTATTGGAGTCTTGGGCGGAGCGGTTTTTGTGTGCCCAGATAGAGCCTTGGTACGTTACGCAACAGACTAGACAATCATTTTTTCATAATATGCCACAATTCAAGGAAAACGTTCCATTATCGAAGTTCAGTCATTATAAGATCGGGGGGCCGGCGCGGTTTTTTTTTGAAGCAAGGAGCGCGAAGGATGTGCAATGGGCTGTTAAGGAGGCAAAGGCGCGGAAATTGCCGGTATTCGTGCTCGGTGGCGGAACTAATCTATTGATCAGCGATGAAGGGTTTCCCGGCCTGGTCCTGCGCCCCGATATCCGCGATATAAAGAGAAAGGAGAACGCGGTGACGGTCGGCGCGGGAATGCTGATGGCGGAGCTTTTGAAATATGCCGCCGCGAAGTCGCTTGCAGGGCTTGAGTGGGCGGGCGGACTTCCCGGCACCGTCGGCGGCGCGGTGCGTGGCAACGCAGGCTGCTTCGGCGGCGAGATAAAAGACAGCGTCGTATCGGTACGGAGCTTTGATACGAGAACGATGAAGATCGTCGAGCGCACCGGGCGACAGTGCGCGTTCGCATATCGTCACAGCATTTTTAAAAAGAAGAACGGTGCGGAGATCATCCTGTCGGTGACGCTCGCATTGCAAAAAGGAAATAAAAAAGAGATTGCGAAGGCAATAAAGGAACGAATCAAGTATCGCAAGGAGCATCATCCGCTCGAACATCCGAACATCGGGAGCATTTTCAAGAACGTACCGCTCCGCGCCCTGCATAAGGAGGGAAGCGTGAACTATAAGAAAGCGCTCCGCGAGTCGACGCTCGCATTTCGCGGCGTGCGGTTCTCGGTCAAGACGGATCCATTCCCCGTCATCTCGGCGGCGAAGCTGATCTCCGAATCGGGTCTCCGCGGCGTGAGCGCCGGCGGTGCGATGATCTCCCCGAAGCATCCCAACTTCATTGTGAACGTGCTGGGAGCCCGTTCGCCAGAGGTGGAATGTCTCATCATGCTCGCGAAGGCGAACGTGCGAAAAAAGTTCGGCATCCCCCTGGAGGAAGAAGTGCAACTGTTATAATAACCATATGAAGATAACCATCAAAAAAACGCTGGATGTGACCCCTCCGCTCGAGACATATATAGAGGAAAAGCTCATGCCGCTTGCAAAGTTTTTAGAGCCATACGAACGGAACGGCGAAACGGAGCTCCGGTTGGAGGTTTCCCGAACGAGCGAGCATCATCGGAAAGGCGATGAGGTGTTCATGGCGGCGGCCGATCTTGAACTGCCGGGAAAAGTTTTGCGCAGTGAAGCGTCGGCGGCGGACATCCGCGCGGCGATCGACCAAGTGCGCACGATGTTGCACATGGAGATAGAAAAATATAAAACGAAGCATTCTTATTCAACGGAGACGGAACGGGAAAAATAGTTTTTGCGCCGCCCGATCTCGTGCGGCGATTTTTTTGGAAAGCGTCGTTCCAAAAAGTTATCCACAGAAATGTAAAAAATCAAAAAATCGTTTTGCTATACTGAATGTATAGTAAATTTTTTCCCAAAGAGGAAAAAATTATCGGAGTGGTCGCAACCCGATAAACTAAAAAATAATTACTACAATGGCAGCAAAAAAGAAAGCAAAGAAGAAAGTCGCGAAGAAAAAGAAGCGCGCATAGTCTTCTGAAAACTCCCCGGCGATCGCCGGGGAGTTTTTATTTCATTCGCAAAATCGCCTATAATCGCCTATAATCGTTTGTATGCTTGAAGGATTAAAGAAAATGTTCCAGAAGCGCTCGCTTGCGGCGCTTGAGGAAAAAGTCAAGGAAATCAATGCGCTGGAGCCGGCGATGGCGGCGCTTTCCAATGAGGAATTGACCGCAAAAAGCGTGGCGCTCCGGGAACGCGTGAAGGCTGGCAATTCCGATGAAGTGCTGGAGGAGATCGCCGTCGAAGCGTTCGCACTCGTGCGCGAGGCGGCGAAGCGCGTGCTTGGTCAGCGCCCGTTCGACGTCCAGCTTCTCGGCGGACTTGTGCTGCACGGCGGCGCCGTTGCCGAGATGATGACCGGAGAAGGAAAGACGCTCGCAGGCGTCGCACCGGCATACTTGAACGCGCTCTCGGGCGACGGCGTGCACGTCGTCACGGTCAACGAATATCTTTCACGCCGCGACGCGGTATGGATGGGAAAGATCTACCGCCTGCTCGGACTCACCGTCGGTTCTATTA
>DATKHM010000022.1:0-5410 GCA_035510235.1 Minisyncoccota bacterium
GTCTAAAATATGGTAGAATGGATGTTGTTAGTTAGAAGAAAGACCGTTTCCCGGTGTGAGGCCGGAAAGCGGTTTTTCGTTTTTATGAACTCAAAAATTAATCCAGGCGGCGGATACTTTCGAAAAGACCTCGAACTAAACCGCGCAGTTTTTGACTCCCCATTAAAAAAACATTAAACTTGTGTGGTAGAGATTTGGATGAGCTACCCCTATCGCCCTCGGGCAAGGGGCGATTTTCACACTAATGAATTACTTCGAAATCGTATCCGATAACAAACCCGCGGGGGATCAGCCGAAGGCGATCGCATCGCTGGTTTCGGGTTTGCGCGAAAATATTCGTGATCAGACACTGCTTGGCGTAACCGGTTCGGGAAAGACGTTTACGATCGCGAATGTCATCAAAGAGATCAACAAGCCGACGCTTGTGATCGCGCACAACAAGACGCTCGCCGCCCAGCTGTGCAACGAATTCCGCGAGCTGTTTCCGCGCGCGTCGGTGAATTACTTTGTTTCCTATTACGATTATTACCAACCGGAGGCGTACATTCCGACGAGCGATACGTACATCGATAAAGAAGCATTGATCAACGATGAGATCGACAAGCTGCGGCATGCGGCGACGATGGCGTTGCTCACGCGCCGCGACGTGATCATCGTCGCGTCGGTGTCATGTATTTATGGCTTAGGCGCGCCGGAAGAATATGCGAAGAACATCGTGCGTTTTAAGGTGGGGGATAAAGTGGAGCGCCGCGATTTTTCGCGCACCCTCGTGGGATTGCAGTTCAACCGCACGACGGCGGACCTGAAGCGGGCGACGTATCGTTTGCGCGGTGAGAATTGGGAGATCATGCCCGCGGATCGCGAAATCATCTATAATCTTGAGGTTTCGGGCGGCATCATTCGCGCGATCTACGAAGTGGATCCGGTGGCGGGATTCCAGCCGGGGAAAACGCCGAGCATCTCGGATATTCTTTTTGCCCCCGCAAAGCACTTTATCACCGAACCTGCATCACGCGAGCGTGCCATAAGCGCCATTAAAGAAGAATTAAAAGAGCAGTTGGTTAAATTCGACAAAGAGAAGAAGTTTTTGGAGGCGGAGCGCTTGGAGCGTCGCACCAAGTTCGACCTCGCGATGATGGCCGAGGTGGGATATTGTCACGGCATCGAAAATTATTCGCGGCATCTTTCCGGCCGCGCCGCCGGCGAGCCGCCGGCAACGCTTCTTGATTATTTTCCGCACAAGCCGGACGGCTCGCCGGATTTTTTGACGGTGATCGACGAATCGCACATGACCGTGCCGCAATTGCAGGGCATGTTCAACGGCGACGCGGCGCGGAAAAAGACGCTTGTGGAATATGGATTCCGCCTGCCGTCGGCGATCGATAACCGCCCGCTCCGATTCTCCGAGTTCGATGAACGCATCGGCCAGGTCATTTATACCTCCGCCACGCCGGGTCCGTATGAGCGGAGGGTGAGCGATCCGGCGCAGAATCCTGCTGGCGGTCAGATCGTAGAGCAGATCATCCGCCCGACCGGCCTTGTCGATCCGAAGGTCACCGTGCGCCCCGCGCGGGGCCAAGTAGATGACCTCATTCCGCGCATTCAGGAGCGCGTGGCCAAAAAAGAGCGCGTGCTTGTGACCACGCTCACCAAGCGCATGGCGGAAGATTTGAGCTCTTACCTCGAGGAAAAAAAGATAAAAGTGAATTATTTGCACAGTGACGTGAAGACGATGGACCGCATCAAGATCCTGACCGACCTCCGGCGCGGAAAAATAGAAGTGCTTGTCGGCGTGAATCTATTGCGCGAAGGACTCGACCTGCCGGAGGTTTCGCTCGTTGCAATCCTCGATGCGGATAAGGAAGGATTCCTGCGCAGTGAGGTGTCGCTCATTCAGACGATCGGCCGTGCCGCGCGCAACGTCGAAGGCGAAGTGCTGATGTACGCGGACACCATCACGGGTTCGATCGAGCGCGCTATCGGCGAGACCGACCGCCGTCGCAAGATCCAGGTCGCGTACAATAAAGAACATCACATCACGCCTCGCACGATCGTGCGGAAAATTTCCGACATCCTGCCGAATATTGATGAGATATTGAAACTGGAAACGATGCCGATACCGCGGTCGAAGACCGCGCTCCAACGGCTGATCGCGGAAAAGGAGCGCGATATGCGTGCCGCGGCGAAGGAGCTGAATTTCGAGTTAGCAGGAATATTGCGCGATGAGATAAAAGAATTGACTAAAAAGGCCGCGGCGGTGGAAGAGGTTATGAAAGTGGGTAAAGCGGCAGTAAAGGAAAAGTAATGCTTTCCTTGCCCCGCCGTCTTATAATTAATAGACATGAACACCAACAGGAAGGGAATTACTCCCATACCAATCATATTATTGATTGCCGCAGGCATTGCGGTGCTCGTTGGCGTTTTCTATTATTTTCATAAGCCCCCGCCGTCTTCGCCTCCTCCGGTGGTAAATAATCCGCCGATCGTTGTGACCTCGACAGTCCCGACGTTGCCTATTGCTCCATCCACCAGTACGCCTCAAAGCGCCGGTACACTTTCGCCATCAAGCGGTCCCATAGGAACGGTGGTAACCATCCATGGCAATGGTTTTTCGTCAACCGGGAATACGATCACGCTCAACGGTCTTGTGGGAGCATCGTTGACTGATGTATCTTCTCCGAATGGAAAAGCTCTTATGTTCACTGTACCGCAAAGCCTGGGGCCGGATTGTAAAACCGATCAGCCCTGCCCGGAATTTCTCATGGAGGTCGGCGATGGAAACTTTACGGTCAGTGTCATCTCCAATGGAGTAACTCAAAACATAGGAATATTTACCGTCACGGGAGCGGGAGGCCTTCGAGTGGCTCCCCAAAGTTGACCGCTGCGGTAAAGTCGATTAGAATCTCTTCACGGAGACCCCTATAAGCCGAGGACGGGGGCGTTTTTGTATCTATGAAACACGACAAAATAATCATCAAGGGCGCCCGCGAGCATAATCTCAAGAATATCAATCTTGAGATCCCGCGGGACAAAATGGTCGTCTTCACCGGGCTTTCGGGATCCGGGAAGTCGAGCTTGGCGTTCGACACGATTTTTGCCGAAGGCCAGCGCCGCTACATCGAATCACTTTCCGCATACGCGCGGCAATTTTTAGGACGTCTGGACAAGCCGGATGTAGACGACATCGAAGGGCTTTCGCCGGCGATCTCGATCGATCAAAAAAGCCATTCGGGGAATCCGCGCTCGACCGTGGCCACCATCACGGAAATTTATGACTATCTCCGGGTACTTTTTGCGCGCGCGGGGAAGCCATACTGCCCGACATGCGGACGCGAGATCAAGAAACTTACCAACGAGGAGATCGTGGACGTGGCGATCGATATTTCGAACGAGAATAAAGATAAAAAGAACTTCGTTATCCTCGCGCCGGTGGTGCGCGGCAGAAAAGGGGAATACTACCAGATGCTCTACGACTTTTTGAACGCCGGATTCTCCGAAGTGCGCATTGACGGAAAATATCATTCGTTGCGCGATCGCGTGGAGCTGAGCCGTTACAAAGTACACGACATCGATCTCGTCGTTGACCGTTTGCCGTCGGGAATGAACTTCAAAGAAAAAGATAACCGCTTGCGGTTGTCCGAAGCGATCGAGTCGGGTTTGAAGTACGGCAACGCGGTCGTGACGCTCATCACCGACAAAGAAGTTTCCTTGTCGGCAAAGTTTACGTGTCCGCATGACGGATTCTCATTCCCGGAGATCGAGCCGCGCCTTTTTTCATTCAACAGCCCGTACGGCGCGTGCCCGGAATGTCACGGCCTGGGAACGAAAGACCTCTGGTCGGAAGAGATCTGCCCTGTGTGCGCGGGTAAGCGGCTTCGCGTGGAAAGTTTGAACGTATTGATAGATGATAAAAATATCAATACGGTGACGGCGCTTTCGATAGAAGACGCGCATGCATTCTTTTCAGGTCTGAAATTCAAGGCAACATCGATGAACGAGGTTGCGGAAGCGCCGCTTCGGGAGATTAAAAATCGATTAAAGTTCATGATGGACGTTGGTCTGGAATATCTCACGCTCGACCGCAGGGCGGGGACGCTTTCCGGCGGCGAGGGCCAGCGCATCCGCCTCGCGTCGCAGATCGGGTCGCGCCTCGTCGGAACGCTCTATATTCTTGACGAACCGACGATCGGCTTGCACCAGCGTGACAATGCGAAGTTGATACAGACATTAAAGGACCTGCGCGATCTCGGCAACACGATCGTGCTTGTGGAGCATGACGAAGATACTATTCGCGCATCGGACTATCTGGTGGACATCGGGCCGGGTGCTGGCGTCCATGGCGGCAACGTCGTGGCCGAAGGGCCGATCCCGGCGATATTCAAGGATATGAAGCAGAATTCGCTCACGTTGCAATATCTCCGCGGAAAGAAGTTCATCGATGTTCCGGAAACGCGCCGCAAGGTGGATGCGAAGCAGGAATATCTGAAGCTTCGGGGCGTGCACGCCAACAATCTGAAGAATATCGATGTCGATATTCCGCTGCGGCGCTTCACCGCGGTGACGGGCGTTTCCGGCAGCGGCAAATCAAGTTTGGTATATGACGTGATCTATAAGGCGGTTGCGGACAAACTGAACCACGCAAGTTTTAAGGCCGGCGGATACAAATCCATCCTCGGTTTGGAATACATCAACCGCATCATCAATATCGACCAGGCGGCGATCGGGCGCACACCGCGCTCGAATCCGGCAACGTACGTCGGCGCATGGACGCACATCCGCGATCTCTTCGCCGGAACGGAGGACGCGCGCGTGCGCGGATACAAGCCGGGCCGTTTCAGCTTCAACGTGCCGGGCGGGCGGTGCGAGAACTGCGAAGGCCACGGCACGATCGCGATCGAGATGCATTTTTTGCCGACGGTGTACGTCACATGCGATGTCTGCAAAGGGAAGCGCTTTGACCGCGAGACGCTCGCGGTGGAATATAAAGGCAAGAATATTTTTGATGTCCTGCAGATGACGATCGAAGAGGCGGTCAAGTTCTTTGAGGACATTCCATGGCTGATGGATAAACTCACTATTTTAGAAGAGGTGGGTTTGGGATATCTCGAGCTCGGCCAGTCGGCGACGACGCTCTCCGGCGGCGAAGCGCAGCGCATCAAGCTATCAGCCGAACTCGGCAAGCGGGATACGCGCCGCACGCTCTATCTCCTCGACGAGCCGACCACGGGATTGCACTTCGCCGATGTCGATCAGCTTATAAAAGTATTACAGCGGTTGGTCGACCGGGGAAATACGATCGTCGTCATTGAGCATAACCTTGATGTCATCAAGACCGCCGACTGGGTGATCGACCTGGGTCCCGAAGGCGGCGCCCGCGGGGGCAAAATCGTTGCGACCGGGACGCCGGAGG
>DATKHM010000023.1:0-6928 GCA_035510235.1 Minisyncoccota bacterium
AGATAATATGCACCAAATATTTTTTCACCATTATATTTTATATATTTTTAATCTTTTTTGACGACCTTTTAATATCATTTCCTTTTCTTTTATCTATCGGCATATGGCACTCTCTTTTGAAAACCGTTGCGTCCTCGCACAGGTTTTCAAAAGAGAGTGCCATATGCTTACTCATAACGAAGCGCTTCGATAGGATTCAAACCCGCCGCACGCCGCGCCGGGTAATAGCCAAAGATGATGCCAATCGCCGCCGAAACGAAAAACGCAAGAAGAATGTAAGGAATGGAAACGCTCGTGGCGACTCCCGTGACGAGGGATATGACGAATGCGGCAAGCCAGCCCAAAACAATCCCGACCAATCCGCCGCTGAACGTGAGCATCACCGATTCGGCCAGGAACTGCAGGGTGATATCCTGCTTCTTTGCACCGATCGCTTTGCGCAATCCGATCTCGCGTGTGCGCTCGGTGACGGTCGTGAGCATCATATTCATGATGCCGATGCCGCCGACAAGGAGCGAAATGGCGGCGATGGCGGCGAGCAGCGTCGTAAACGTGCCGGTGACGCTCGACGCAGTGGAAACGATGCTCGCCTGGTTTAATACCGTAAAGTCCGCTTGTTGTGCGTTGGCAATATTGTGCCGCTGGAGCAATAGTGTCGTGATATCATTCTGCACTTGTGTCATTGCGCTCTGCGTTGATGCCTCGACATCCACCTCTGTCAAATAAGCGCTGCTCCCCAGAAGATAATGTTGCGCGGTGCCGAGCGGCACGTAGATCATATCGTCCTGATTACTGAATCCGGTCCCGCCCTTCGCGACCGTTACGCCGATGACCGTGAATTCAGTTCCTTTTATCTCTATGGTCTGGCCGATCGCCATATCCGGCGTCGCGCTCGCATCAACACTCGGCGCAAAAAGGTTTTGCAATACCGTGGGACCGATGACCGCAACGGTATTCGAATCAGCAACATCCGTGTCGGTGAAAAAATTTCCCGTATCGATCGACAGATCGCGCACCTGCAGATATGCCGGGGTCGTCCCCATCACACTCGTATTGGCATTGTTCGCCTTATAGATCACCTGATAGCGCCCGCTGATCTCCGGCGCCACTGCCTCCACATTATTGACCGACTCGATAGCCGTCGCATCGTCGGGAGTGAGCGTTTGCGCGCTGCCGGCTGCCGAGCGAACCCCCGATCCGAATGTCGCCGCCGCGCCGGGCGTAACCATCACCAGATTCGCGCCGAGCGAATCGACGCTTGCCTGAATGGACGCCTGCGATCCTTGCCCCACGGCGACGAGCGCGATCACGGACGCGATGCCGATCACGATGCCGAGCATCGTCAAACCAGACCGTACTTTATTGACGGTCACCGCGCTGTAGGTTTCTTCTAGAAGATCACGTGTTGTCATGGGGAATATTTTTTTCGTTTCGTGCGAGCAATTTTTTAGGATTCTTTTCATCCGTTAGGATATTGCCATCGCGGATGTGGATGATCCGATCCGCATGTTGCGCCACGTACGATTCGTGAGTGATGAGCACCACCGTCTTGCCTTGCGTCATATTAAGATTCTGGAACGTGTGTAATACGATCTCCCCCGTCTTCGAATCAAGATTCCCCGTCGGCTCGTCGGCAAGAATGAGCGCCGGATTGTTGACGAGCGAGCGAGCAATCGCGACGCGCTGCATCATACCGCCCGAGATTTGATTTGAATGATATTCCCAATAAGCCTCGGGGAACGCGGCGTCGGTGAGCGCTTTCTTTGCGATCACCTCACGCTCTTCCTTCGGCATGTTCGCATAGATGAGCGGCAATGAAACGTTGCGCAACACCGAAGTGCGCGGAAGCAGGTTGAATGCCTGGAAGACGAACCCGATCTTCTCGCGGCGGATATCCGCCAGCTCCTCGTCGGAAAGTTTGGAAACATCCTTGCCGTCCAAAAAATATTGGCCGCTCGTCGGCGTATCAAGTGCACCCAAAATGTGCATGAGCGTCGATTTTCCGGAACCGGATGGCCCCATGATCGCAACGAACTCGCTTTCTTTGATGGAAAAAGTGATCCCTTTTAAGACGACCACCTCGGTCTCTCCCGTTCCATACGCTTTTTTAATGTCCTTGCATACGATGATATCTTTTTCCATACGTTGATGGTTATGGTACCGCCGCGCCGCGCGTGAAGCCGCCTCCACCGCCAGTTCTCGCTGCGCCGGCGCCGCCGAGAAGTTGCAGCGCGCTCGTGCCGGCCGTTGCCGTGGTCTTTGTGGTAGCCGCTGACTTGATGGTCTGCACGATGATTTGGTCGCCCACGTTCACGCCAGAATCAATCTCGGTCATCGTATCGTTCGCCAAACCCACGGTCACCGGAACTTCCTTTGTTGCCGCAAGCACAATCCCACCATTCGCGCTCAGCGCAAGGTCAGCTGCGGAAAGCGGAGTTGACGGTTCAAGAATATATGACGAACCACCCGATGACGTCACCACCGCCGCATTCGGAACTGCGATAACGTTTTGGTCAACTTGGGTCACGATGTTTGCCGTTACGCTCATACCCGGCTTCACCAGGTTGGTGCTCGAGGTATTGGCAGGTTGGGAAAAACCGATTTGTACGTTATAACTCACCACCCCCTGGCTCACGGTACCCACCGGATCGATCTCCACCACCTGTCCTGCAAGGGAGAGATTGGGAAGCGCATCGAAGGTAAGGGTTGCCGGATCGCCGAGCGAAACTTTTGCCGCGTCGATCTCATTCAACGTGACTTCCGCAACCTGGCCGTCGCCCACGATCGTCACCGCATCCGATCCCGCCGTCTCACCGACGGTGGCACTGATGGCGGAGACGGTTCCCGCGATCGGTGCGGTCACCGACGTATAATCAAGATTTTGCTGGGCGGTCGTCAAATTGTTCTCTGCGCTCTGGACGCTGATCTGCTGGCCAAGCAAGGTCGTTTGCGTAGGGCCGGCGACCAATTCGGAAAGCGTCTCACTGGCTTGCTGAAGAGAATTCTGTGTGTTCACGATGTTATTCTTGTCGCTCTCGATCTGCGTTACAGTGCTTTGCACGCCCGACACGGCGCTCGTCATGGTCGTGGTATATGCGGAAAAATTGGTTTGAAACGTATTGGTGATCGCGGGAAGGGGCTTTGTACTGCTGCTGTTCGATGGATAGGTATTGACCACATACGTAAGGAAATTCTTTCCCGCGGTTACCGCATCACTGATCGTCTGCGCAGTGTTCAGCGTTTCAGAAAAAAGCGAGTCCATCGTTGCATGGCTGGAACTCGAAGTCACTGCTTGGTAGTCGGCGAGATTCTGCTGATACGCGGCCACCGCTGCGGTATATTCCCCTTCTAATGTGGTTTCATACGGAACGACCCCCGGCTGGAGATAACTCGGCATAAGGCTCACGAACGCATCGGGGTCCTCCTGTGTTTTACTAAGATCGTTCCCTTCCACGAAATTTTGCAACCCCACCATCACCGTCTGGAGATTCACGAACGTCGGGCCTAAGTTATTGAATCCGCTTTGGTAATCCTGAATGAGCGTCGTCGAGGCATTCACCACCGACTGCTGCCCTGTCGTCACGGCATCCTGTTCCTGAAGAAGCGTCGTCGTCGAAATTTGTTGGGTTTCCTGAAGTGAAAGCTGCGCTTGTTCCAATGCAAGCTGTGCCTGCTGGAGCGCCTGCTTTTCATTTGTCGGATCAAGCTGAACAAGCAGTTGACCCTGGTTTACGTGCTCTCCAACGGTAACCGGAATGGAAGTGACGGTCTCCGAAACTTTCGGGGTAACATCGATCGTAGTACCCGCCTGCACCTGGCCGGTGGCGGAAACGGACGCGACAATCGTTCCGTCCGTTGCGTCCTCCACGACATATTTAGTGACGGTGGGCGCCACGTTCGCAGCGCTGTACCAATAATATCCCCCGCCGACAACCACAATGACAACGATGCCGGTAATGATCTTATGCGCACGCATTGCTTTTATAACACCCATAAACATGGCGTAGGTAAGTAAATTAATTAGGAGTCGACGATGCTGAGGAGAAGATGCGGATAAAGCGGGCGACGATCTGACCTTCGTTATTGGGTTCGCCGATGACGGCGATCTGGTCACCGATCGCTACGCTCCCGATCGTAACGTCGCTCGCGCCGCTCCGGATGACCGTTCCCGAAGACACCGCTACCGACTGTTCATTGTCTTTCTGGTCCTTCACCGAAATAGTAGAGGTGCCAAGATCGATGACGGTTCCAACGACGCCGTGCATGGCGACCGGCATCGGCGGTGTCATAAGTCCGACGGGGCCACCCGGCTGCGCGCCGTAGAATATCCGGAAATAATTATTGTTGAATCCCGCGGCAAATCCTGCGCGATCGTATCCGACGACGATGCCGAGGCCGAATACTATAAAGAGGATAATTAATCCTCCCAGTATCCACAGGACTGCCCTCACTTTTTTTGATTCTAAAAAATTGTTCATAGGCTATTATGGATTATTTCAGGGCAAAAAATCTGCCGGAGCGCAGAAGCGATGTCTCATCAATGAGCGCCGCCATAGACCAGATGGCGAACATCACCCCGGCCAAAAGAAGTGCCGTGGTGAATACTGGAAGTGATTCCATCATAGAGAGGGCGAAATCAGGAAAATTAGCGGCCATCGACGAGAAGTCGGAGAACATAAGCGAGGCGATCTGGAAAAACCCCGACTGCGAAAGGCTTGCCATTAGGTTGATGTATCCCGCAAGCGCCACTCCCACCGACACGCCGAATACGCACGCCGAAACGGCAATCTTTACGCCGAGGATCCGCTGTTCATGCCGGTTGATGCGCAATAAGATCTTTTCCGTCAGACCCGCCGGCGGCTCAGGGGCCTTAAGGGTAGAGAAAAGCTTTTCGTAGTTATGGTTCATAGATGGGGGTTGTCTGTCCTCCATTATACGAATGAGCCGCCGTTTTTGGTGCTTTGGAGTATCTTCCTTAATTGGATAAGCGCCCGGCGATGTTTGCTTTTGATCGTATCAATGGGCTCCTGAAGCATATCCGCAATCTCCCGAAATTTCAGATGCTCGGTATAGCGCAGTAAAAGCACGCTTCGATACGTTGGGCTTAATTCGGTCAACACGCGCTCAAGATCGGCTTTGACCTGCTTTTTCTCAAACAGTTCATCGGGCAGATCGACGGATTCAACATACGGCGCAAGAAAAGCATCAAGGTCGGTCTCCCCTTCCTCGATCTTGGAAAACAAGACCGCTTTCTTTTTTTTGATGGAATCGAGCGCGGTATTCTTAGCGATCGTAAGCAGCCACGTTTTGAAATTCTTTTCCGGATCGAATTTTTTTATGTTCTTCCATACTTTTATGAACACATCCTGTACGATGTCGTTCGCGGCGCCGGCATTGCCCACATAGCGATAAACGAACTTATAGACCATCGACATATGGCGATCCACAAGCGCCGCGAACGAATCGCCATCGCCGTTAATGAACGCGGCGACCAGCCGGGCGTCATCGTCGGCCGCATGCGCCGCACGCACTTCAGCGACGCTTTTCCCCTCTTGTTTTTTCCTCGAGGCGTTCATTGAAGCGTCAAGGGATATTTTATTCAGATACGTCATAGTGATAATTCTATTTTACACCATTTTTATGCGCGGGCGTAGAGGCCGACAAGTTCTGCCATTGTAATAATGTGCTTATCTATTTCCGCGCGGAGCACCGCCACTGGCGCGCCTTCAGGAAGATCCAGGATCGCGTCAAGCGCGTAGAGTTGGAAACGGTAGTGATGCGGCGCTCCGGACGGCGGGCATGGGCCGAAATATCCAACCTTCTTTGCGTCGTTTGATCCCTCGACGCTGGATGGCGGGATGCTCTCGTCTTTTATCAGCGTCGTCCCCGGATCGATGTTCCATACCGTCCAGTGGGTAAAACCTCCCGGCGACGGCGCATCGGGATCATGCAGAATAAGCGCAAGGCTCTGCGCCTCCGCCGGAACGTTCTGTATCAAAAGTTCGGGGTTAATATCCCCACCATCGCACGTAAACTTTTTCGGGATCATGCCACCGTCATCAAACGCGGAGCTGGTAATTATCATTTTATAGTTGTTGTTTCATCTAATAAAAACTCGCCATATTCCTTCTTGAGGAAAGCCGCATCGCGGGGCTTCGTAACGCCCGGATAGCGCCACGCGCTGATGACCTTCCTGCCATCGGCAGCGTCCTGGATCATCACCCAGATTTCCTGCGTCCACGATTCTTTCCTGCCGATCAGCTTCATGGAAACCGGCTGCATCATCGCCACCGTCTTCGGCGCAACGCCTTCCTCCGTACGCTTCGGCGAATGGAGCACGTGCCGCACCCGCGACGGCGTCAGCCGATAGTGGTTCATCTTGGCACGCGCGTGGAGCGTCCATTGCAATTGGACCGGCTTTCTCATGAATGGCATCCGTTCAATTATACCGCGACCGCATGAAAAATAGATTAACTACCGCGCGCGATCAACTTCTTGAACTCCTCCACCATCGGCACCTGCTCCGGCTCGACGCCGTACATCTTCGCACCGTAATAGGCCGTCCAATCAGCAAGGTTCAGCGAGTTGAATATCTTGTTCAACTCTGTTTTTCCCTGGAGCAAAATGATCTCGGTCTTGAAGCCGCGATCACGATAGAGCTTTTCCAAAACATTCATGCGCTTGATGATGCGACGGTCATCGCCCGCATCCTTTAAAAATATAAAGTGAAAATTGCGGGAGAGCGGCAAAGTTTTCGTCTTCACGTCAAAGCCGGTCATTTCGTTGTGGTTGAGTTCGGGCACCACGTTCCAAAACGCCGGAATCTTGCTCGTCTCGTTGAATTTGATCTTCCAATTATACGCGAGCGCGGCGTTGCGCGTGGACGCGTAGATGATCGGCACCACGCCATGGATGCGCCGCGCAAGAT
>DATKHM010000024.1:0-2876 GCA_035510235.1 Minisyncoccota bacterium
GGATAAATCCTATCTTTGTCTGGCCCATCGGTTTCACCGAGACCGGACGCAACTGCTTCCCACCGAGAAACCGCAGAACGTCATCCAAGGCGTCAGCCTCATAATCCCCTTCCGTCATCTTTCCCGCCTCATCCGCAGCAACATAGTGGAACAGCATACTTAAATAATACCATAGGCATTAAATCCTTTTTAAATAAAAACAAAACAGCCACCAAGTGGCTGTTTTGCCTGACACGCAAAGACTTTTAATTTTATAGATCCATCACTCAGAAAGTCAAAAACTTTTTAATGATTTTTTAATCAAAAGGTTCTTTCCTGATCTAGAAATAGCTTAATGCCTTTTCGGGGTATCTCGGAGCCGCGAAGGCGGCGAGAGGTAGCGCGTTTCCAGCAGGAAACGACGCGACCCCGAAAAGGCATTAAGCTATTTTTACTATTCCCGGATAACGCGTAGGACTTCTTCTAACGTCGTCTGTGCCACCTCCACTTTCTGCAGACCGTCCTCGAACATCGTTTTCATCCCCGAAGCCCGCGCTTGCGCGCGCACGGCTTCCAGGTCGAACCGAGGCGCAACGATCAGCGCTTTCATTTTTTCATCCACTTCAAACGCTTCATAGATGCCAAGCCGGCCGCGGTAGCCCGTCATCCCGCACACGGAACATCCTTTGCCGGCATACAGCGTCTTCGGAATATGGGCAGTCCGCGGATCGATGCCGTTCTCCTTGAGCTGCGTTTCAAGCATCGCTACGATCGCGGGATCCGCATCGTAGGAATAGATGCACGTCTGGCAAATTCTTCTTACCAACCGCTGGGCAAGCACCAGGTTGAGGACCGAGCTCACGAGAAACGGCGGGATCTTCATATCGAAAAAACGCGGGATCGCCGTCGGCGCGTCGTTCGTGTGCAGCGATGAAAGTAATAAATGTCCGGTGAGCGCCGCCTGCACGGCGATGTCGGCGGTCTCATCGTCGCGGATCTCGCCGACCATGATGATGTTCGGATCCTGGCGCAGGAGCGCGCGAAGCCCGGAGGCGAATGTGATGCCGGCCTCCGGATTGATCTGCGTCTGATTGACGTACCGCATATTGTATTCGATCGGGTCTTCCACCGTCGTCACATTGACCTCCGGGCGGTTCAGCATGTTCATGAGGGCATAAAGCGTGGTGCTTTTTCCGGAACCGGTCGGCCCGCAGGAGATAAGCATGCCGTATGATTTCTTAAGATTGTCGGAAACGATCTTCGCCACCTCCGCAGACATCCCAAGCTCTTCAAGCGAAAGCGGCTTCTGCGACGACTCGAGCAGACGCATCTCCACCTTTTCTCCGAAGAACGTGGGCATGGTGGAGACGCGGACGTCGATCTCCTGCCCGCCCAGCTGGTAGCGGAACCGTCCGTCCTGCGGGATAAAGTGCTCGTCGAGCTTGAGTCCCGAAAGAAGCTTGATGCGCGCGACGATCCCCGGATGCACCGCCTTCGTGATGTCCATCACCTGATAAAGAATGCCATCGATGCGATAACGGATGAAGGTCGATTCCTCCAATATCTCTATATGAACATCCGACGCGCGCGAGGCGAGCGCGTAGGAAAGGATGTTGTCCACGATGCCGACGATGGGAAGATCCCCCGCGGCATCGGTCGCGTTCTTCGATTGATTTATGAGCGATTCCCGGACATTGTCGTTGATGATCTTTTTAAAGTCCTGTCCCAGCTCGTATCCGTACACGGAAAACCCGCGGTCGAGATCGCCCTGCGACGCAAGGAACGGCCGTATTTTTCCTTTCAGCCGTTGCTCCAAAAATTCGCGCGTCTCAAGGTCGGAGGGATCGACCATCGCAACGTCGTACGTCCCGTCCTCTTCTCTATTGAAGACGATGGCCTGCCGCTGGCGCGCGACACCTTCGGCAAGAAGCTTCACCATATCCTTATCGATCGGCCGGAGGCTGAAATCCGCGCGGGGCACGCCAAGCAGCGACGCAATAAGATCGCTCAGATAATTCTGTTCGACGATCTTTTCGGATACCAAGATATCGATCACGCTCTGGTTCTTGCGTTCGGCCTCCTGATAGAGTTCGTCGAACCGCTCCGGGGCGATGAGGTTCTGATCGACCAACAATTTTTTGAGCTGGTCCGGAGAAACGGGAAGTTTCATAGTGTGTTTACGTTAATCATAGCAAAGGCTGCGACAAAACAAAAAGCGCGGGCCTTCGCGCGCGCTTTTTATCGCCATATTGCCGTTACAATTAGAGGCCTAAATTCGAACCTTGTTCGTATACATAGATGGAGTTGCCTCCGTCGTTTGTTTCAACATCGTTCGGACCTCCCGTTTTGTACTTTACGCTTTCCATCATCGTGGCGACCTTCCATGTCGTGGCGGTTGCCGCATAGACGTAAGCGCTGCTCGTGCCGGTATTGACCGGGTCAACTGGGTAAGTGCCGATAGGTGCTCCCGAGCTGATAGCATTCAAGTTAACCGGAATCCAGCCGGTGCCGCTGACCGAGCGTGAAGTGGTGGTTGTGATGGCTGTCTCGCCGCCTAAGAATGCCCACGAACCCTGGGTCGTCGCGCTATATACGCCGCCAAATACCGGTACGGTTGGGTTCGCACTCCAGAGCATGAGCGGGGTGCCCCCGTCCATCGACGTCGTCGTTGACACGTCCGTCGAGTACAACGCCAAAGCGCTCTTTAGCGTAGCGAAGTCCGAGATGCGGTTCGAGTCCCTCGCCTGGCGCAAAAGCTCCGCGGGGTTCAAGGTCAAAACAACCACGACCGCCAAAATCGCGATGATCGCGATAACGACAAGAAGTTCGATTAAAGTGAATCCTTTCTGCCTTTTATTATTTTTCATAATATATATCTGCTTTTTTTAGAGAGACTC
>DATKHM010000025.1:0-4728 GCA_035510235.1 Minisyncoccota bacterium
CTTTTACCATGCTGTTAAAAAAGATAAACAAAAAAAAGCAAGGGCTTCAGAAGAAGAAACCATTACGCAAAAAAGCGGCGGCGGGGAAAAGGGGGCCGCCATCGCGCGGAGAGCGACGCAAAAAAATCCTTCGCGCGGTGCGGATCGCTTCGGTAAAGATCGCGCGAAAGAAGCCGCATCAGCTCGAACGGCATGAGAGCAATCCCATCATCGAGCCGCGTGAAGGAAATTACTGGGAGATGAAGGCCACGTTCAATCCCGGTGCGATCTACGCCGACCACCGCGTGCATCTTCTCTACCGCGCGATCGGCGGTGATGATGTTTCGACGTTAGGATATGCGGCAAGCAATGACGGCATTTCATTCGCGGAACGGCCGGATGAGGCGGCGTACCGGCCATTGATCACAAAAGCCACCACGCCGGAAGAAGAGCAGAAGCCGCTCAGCCCTGCATACTTTTCCGGCGGGGGATGGAACGGCGGGTGCGAGGATCCGCGGCTGGTATTAATTGACGGCACGGTCTACCTTACCTACACCGCGTTTGATGGATGGGGTTCTATCCGCATCGCGCTCTCCTCGATCGCGCTCGAAGATTTTTTGAACAAGCGCTGGAAATGGAAAAAGCCCGCAATGATCTCGCCGGCGGGAGAGATCCACAAGAACTGGGTGTTGTTTCCGGAGAAGATACACGGAAAGTTCGCGATCCTGCATAGCATCTCGCCGGAAATCCTGGTCGATTATGTTGATAACCTCGACGATTTTGATGATGAGGAAAAAGTGATCACGAGCGCGTACGACCGCGTGTCGCGCACCGGCGCGTGGGACAGCTGGATCCGTGGCGCGGGGCCGCCGCCGCTCAAAACGAAACTGGGATGGCTGCTCTTTTATCATGCCATGGATATGCGTGATCCCAATCGCTACAAGCTCGGCGTGATGATCCTCGACGCCAATGATCCGACGAAAGTATTATATCGTTCCCGGACGCCGATCCTCGAACCTGATTTTGATTATGAGAACCAGGGGTCCAAAGCAGGGGTGATCTATTCCTGCGGCGCCGTCATTAAAGACGGGGAACTATACGTCTATTACGGCGGCGGTGATTCGGTGACATGCGTCGCGATGGCAAACTTAGAAAAATTCCTCAAGGAATTGAAGACCCACGGCGCTCCACGGCTTGGCAAAATCAAACCGGAATATAAAGTGAATACGACAAAGACCAATGGCGGGCGCTAGACGGTCATCCGAAAATCCGATACTCATTCCTGATACGGCGTTCCCGTGGCAGGCGGAAGCGACATTCAATCCTTCGGTGGTGGAGGGAAGAGACGGGAAGGTGCATATGCTCTTCCGCGCGATGGGCGCGAAGACCAATGTGGATGGCGCCGAAGTGGAGATCTCTTCCATCGGCCATGCGGTGGGCAAGACCCCCGCACAGTTTGGGGAGCGCAACCAGCTCGTCGCACCGACCGAACCTTGGGAGCGCTATGGCTGTGAGGATCCGCGCGTCACGGAATTCGAAGGCCGATATTATATCTTTTACACTGCCGTTTCGGATTTTTCCGCCGACGGCATCAAGGTTGCGGTTGCGATCACTAAAGATTTCAAGACGATAGAAGAGCGGCATCTCGTGACGCCCTTCAACGCCAAGGCGATGGCGCTCTTTCCGGAACGCGTGGGCGGCAAGATCGCCGCGCTCATCACGGTGAACACCGACCGGCCACCCGCAAAGATCTGTGTGGCGCTTTTTGATACGGTAGAAGATATCTGGTCAAAAGAATATTGGGACGAATGGTACAAGCATTTCGGGGATCATGAGATCGCGATCGAGCAGAACGAGAAGGACCAGATCGAGGTCGGTTCCGCACCGCAGAAAACGAAAGACGGGTGGCTTATTTTCTATTCGTATATTTATAATTATTTTTCTCCGCCGCCGATATTCGGCATCCAGGCGGCATTGCTCGACCTGAATGATCCGCAAAAGATCGTCGGCGAAGTAAAGCGTCCGTTCATCGTCCCGCAGGAGGAATACGAGTTCTACGGACGCGTGCCGCGCGTCGTTTTTCCGTCGGGCGCCCTCATCAAAGGACCCGACGTCCATCTATATTATGGCGCAGCGGATACGACCTCCTGCATGGCGACGTTCAAGAAGAAGGAACTCTTGGAGCAGTTGGTATTCACCGCAGCGCGTCAGTTGCGCCGATTTGAGGGAAATCCGATCATCACGCCCATTGCTGAGCATCCATGGGAATCGCAGGCAACATTCAATCCCGCCGCGATATACGAAGGCGGCAAGGTGCACATTCTTTACCGCGCGATGTCGGGGGACAACACGTCCGTCATCGGCTACGCCTTGTCGCCGGACGGAGTGGATGTCACGGAGCGTTTGCCGGAGCCCATTTACACCCCGAGCGCCGATTTTGAACAGAAAAAAAATTCCGGCGGCAACTCCGGTTGTGAGGATCCGCGCATCACGAAGATCGGCAACCGGATCTATATGTGCTATACCGCGTTCGACGGCAACGACCCGCCGCGCGTCGCGCTCACGTCCATCGACGCGAAAGATTTTGTGGATCACCAGTGGAAGTGGACGAAGCCGATACTGATCTCGCCGCCGGGCGCGGATGATAAGGACGCGGCGGTGTTTCCAAAGAAGATCGGCGAAAAATATATTTTTCTGCATCGGCTCGGTTCCGAGATATGGATCGACTGCGTGGACGACCTTGATTTTAAGAACGGAAAATTTTTGGGCGGAAGCGTTTTGATGCGCCCTCGGGATACCGCGTGGGATTCCAAACGCATCGGCATCGCCGCCCCGCCGATCGAGACGAGGTACGGATGGCTGCTCTTGTATCACGGCATTTCCAAGCGGACCGGACATTATAGTGTCCGTGCGGCATTGCTCGACAAGGACGATCCGTCAAAAATTTTATATCGCACGCACGATCCGTTGCTGGAGCCCACGCCTGCGTATGAGCGGGAGGGGATCGTGAGCGACGTCGTCTTTCCGTGCGGCGCCGTGGTCCTGCGGCATCAACTGTTCGTCTACTACGGCGGCGCGGATAAGGTGGTGGGGGTCGCGTCCATCGACATCGACTTCCTTATCGAAGGACTCGTAAAGGAAGCGGCGGCAGGAAGTTATTAGTAATAGCTGGCTATCCCCAATTGACGTCGCACGCCCTCCCGCGCTAAAATAGTTAAGTAACCTAATAGTTATTCTTTTCAAATATCCAACGACGATGGCACGCACGCACGCAACCATGGAAGAGCTCATATCGCACATGTTCATCATGGGGCGGCTCATGCGCGATAAGATGAACAAGAATGTCGGCACGGGACAATGTACGATGCTGGAATTCGAGACCCTCAAATACGTGAAGGACTCCGGCAAGCCGCATATGCGCGAGGTGGCAAAGAACTTTCATGTGACGCCGCCGGCGGCGACGCTCCTCATCGATACGCTCGTGAAGGCGAAGCTCCTCGCGCGGATACTGGACCCGAAGGATCGCCGATCGGTACGGGTGGTTGTCACCGCCAAAGGAAAGCAGCTCCTCGAACGGGGAATGACAAAAAAAGTGAACGAACTCAAAAAGACCTTTGGCATCCTCACTCCCGCGGAACGCACTCATTTCGTTGCCGTACTGAAGAAAATAATAAAGAATAATTCGTAACGCAACAGACATGAAGGCATTTTTTGCAAAAAATTATATCGTGATCGGCATTGTGGTTTTGGTCGCCGCAGGCGGCGGGGCATATTGGTATGTGCGGTCCGCCGCGCCGCCGATGTTCGGGGACGTTACCGTAGGAAAAGGAAACGTCGTCGAGTCGGTGGATGAATCGGGAAGCGTGCTTGCTGAAAACAGTGCGACAATGTCTTTCCAGGAGGCCGGACAGATCGCACACGTCTATGTGAGCGAAGGAAGTCAGGTGTCGGCCGGGACGGTACTTGCCGATCTTGATTCGGGGCAACTGACTGCTGCGGTCGAACAGTCGAACGCCGCCGTTCAGCAGGCGAATGCCGGACTCGCAGCCGCGCAAGCACAGTTGGATCAGCTTGCGAGCGGAACGCGGCCGGAGCAGTTGACTATCGACGCGAGCGCCGTCACGAGCGCCGACCAGGCGCTTGGCATTGCCGTCGGGAACGCCTATAGCGCATCGGATGACGCGGTGCGTAACCAGATCGATAATATGTTTTCGAGTCCACAGACGAATAATCCGATATTTCTCGTGCCGAGCACTGAATCGCAGACCGTGAATGATATCGAGAGCCAGCGCCTTCAGATCGGGGCGGCGCTTACGCAGTGGTATACGGCGCTGAACGCGACGAGTACCGGTTTCGATTCTGCGTCGCTTTCGGGAACGGCGGCGGCCGATCTTCAGCAAATCGAATCTTATATCGACACGATCGCGCTCGTCGTGAATAGCGCGACGCCGAATTCGACGGCGCCCGCCGCTACGCTTGCGGCATACAAGGAGGATGTCGCGACCGCCCGTGCGGAGATCGAGGCTTCGATCAGTGCCGTTTCCGGTGACCAATCGGCGCTTACGGCGGCAGAGAACCAGCTTTCGCTCGCACAGGCGGGATCGACCCCGCAGTCCATCGATGCTCAGCAGGCGGTGGTAGCGCAGGCCCAGGCCGCGATTCAGCAGGCTCAGGCAGCAGCGGCGAGCGCGCAGGTGGCGCTCAATAACGCGTCGCTCGTCGCGCCCTTCTCGGGAACGGTGCAGGATC
>DATKHM010000026.1:0-2537 GCA_035510235.1 Minisyncoccota bacterium
GTCCAGCCGCTCCGCGAGATAAAATTCATGATCGACGCGTTCCGGAAAGATTTGGCGGGTCATGATGCTGCGCGCGGCGCATATCCACTTTTTCATACCGACGCCGCGCAGTCATTCCCATACTTCTATTGCGACGTCGAATTGCTTGGCGTGGATATGATGACGCTTTCTTCCCATAAAACCTATGGGCCGAAGGGAGTGGGCGCACTGTATGTCCGGCGCAACGAAGGGGCGTTCAAAGGCGGCTTTCCGCTGATCGCTCAAGTGAGCGGCGGCGGCCAGGAATTCGGATTGCGTTCCGGCACCGAGAATGTGCCGGGCATAGTGGGGTTTGCCAAGGCGGCGCAGATTGCCGCCGCTGCTCGCGGGAAAACCTCCGGACGCATCGCCGCATTACGAGACGACCTTTGGAAGCGGATCAAGAGCGTTGCTTCCGAGGCGGAGATCAATGGCCCGATGGGCGATGCGAAAGCGCCGCACATCCTGAACGTCTATTTCCCCGGATATGCAACGCAGGATCTGCTCACCCGGTTTGATCGGATGGGTCTCGCTGTATCCTCCGGCTCCGCCTGCCGTTCGCGTGCGCCGGAGTCGTCATATGTCATAGAAGCATTGGGGTACGACAAAGCGCGCGCCGGAGCGAGTATCCGTTTCAGCTTGGGAAGGGAGACGACGAAAAGAGAAATTGCGGCCGCGGCAAAAATAGTTGGGAAAGCACTAGGGATATAAAAAGACCGCTGGGCGAACCATGCGGTCTCGTCATTAATCGAGACTAAAAAATCTTACTCAAGAAGTCTTTCTTTGAAATGAGCAGGGATTGCCGATTTTGCTTTCTCAGCAGGTCTCGCCGGAACAGCACACTGGTCCTCTTCAAAGTGGGTCTCCCAAATTTCTCTTATTACCCCTAATCCGGCGGCAAGAGTATAGTCGGTACGATGCGAATACTTCTCGTGCAACTCCTGAATCATCCCTCGGGCTTTCTCAATTGCCATCGCTTCGACGTTAGATCCATCAGGGAGGTTGAACTCCTCGCTGATGTCAATACTCCTGTCATCGTGGCAGGAACCTACCGCGTATCCGATTCGTCCATATAACTGGAATTTCATATTGGTCTCCTTGAGTTGGTTTTTCTTCGATAGCTCTCGTAGATTGAGAGGTTCCTCAAATATTCTTTCGCCTCTGCTTCTAAAATCTCCTTAATCTCCTCGAGTCCGCTCAAACCCTCACAGGCGTTCGTCTCGATGCCTTCGAAAGTCTTTGCGTACCTATGGGCAGCCTCAAGCGTCGGCTGTTCAACATAGAAGATCTCTTTTCTTTTTGCCAATTCAAGTAGCGCTTCTTGTTGACCATTGAACGCGGGCTCAGAAGTATCGATCCAATGCCCAAACATCACTTTGAAATATCCCATCTTATTGTCTCCTTTTTTAAGTTGCCTCCATAACGATAGGACTGGCAGAGCTTCCTTCCAAGGGCTCCGTTGTCAAACTTATTGTCAATAAAACATTTGACAGTTCTTGCCGCTGCGGTAGGCTTCACGGTATAGTCGAAAAAAAATAATAAATCTATCGCATCCATGAAAATATTCGAACAGCTCGGGTTCTCGGACAATGAAGAAAAGGTCTACGTTCATCTTTTAAAGAACGGCTCCGGTTCCATCCGGCAGATCGCCGGGGATACCGGCATCAATCGCGGTACCGTGTATGAAGCATTGAAAGAATTATCAGACCGGGGTCTCGTGAGCCATTCACAGAAAAAGCAGAAACAGCAATTTGTTCCCGAAGACCCCTCGATCCTCAAAACGTTCTTTAAGGAAGAGCGGCAGAAGTTGGTCGGTATGCGAAAGGAATTATCCAAGTCGCTCCCCGCGCTCGAAGCGTTCTATCAGACCAAGCGCGAAGACCCGATCATAAAAATTCACGACGGCCATACTGGCACACGTCTCGTGCTCGAAGATGTTTTGAAAACCATGACGAACGAAGCTGATAAAGAATATAGAGTATACTCCGCGGCGAACATCCGGGAATATCTTTATTACAACTTCAGCAGTTTTTCCGAGCGGCGCATCAAGGCAAAAATAAAAGCCAAAGTCATTGCCATCGGAGCGGGCGGCGATATGCGAGGATTGGACGAGCGCCGGTGGATCACCACCAAGCGCGGCGCACCCGCGTACATCATCATCTATGCCAAGAAAATGGCGATTATCTCTTTGAGCCAGGGCAGGCCGCATAGCGTCGTCATTGAAGATTCCGGACTTGCGGAGACGCAACGGCTCATTTTCGATTCTCTATGGAACAAACTGGCAAGCGAGTGAAACTTTCTTTCTGGAATCTTCGTATTAGAATAATAAGGTACCTTGGGAATGAATAGTAAAACAAGGAAAATAATACTTGCCCTTTTGGGACTCATCGCGATAGTTCTGCTTGTCGGCGCCCTTTGGAGGATTCCTCATGCTTCCGGCGCACCGTTGCCAACGCCGGCATCGGATGGAACGAACCCATTCAAGACATTTTGGAACGATCTTATCCATCCTTTCGCGC
>DATKHM010000027.1:0-4042 GCA_035510235.1 Minisyncoccota bacterium
GTAAATATTTTCTCAGGGCGACCGCCCATGACGCTCTCGGCGCGGAAAGTCTTGCCACCGCCCCGCAGGCATTTACCGTCCTCGCGCCGAGCGTCATATCATTCGGTTTCGTCGAACTTGGTTGGTTTGATATCCTTATTATAGTGATCCTTCTCGTCATCACGGGCACAAGTCTTGCGCTATGGAGAAACAGCGTAAAAAAGCAGCGGCGTGGTCTGTACGGTATCGTTGCCGCCCGCGATATCGAAAAATTAAGTGATCTTCTGTCGGCGAACATCAAAGACCTTTCTGATATTCCATCCATAAAAAATGCCGCGGATACCCCCGACATCGGCTATCTCATCGGGATCATGAATGAGAACGTCGCAAAAATGAAAAAATATCTCAAAGAGGAATTAAAAAAATTAAAATAGTCGTAATGATAAAAAGCTATGGAAAAAACAACTAAAGAAAAATATACGATAGCGATCATCGAAGACGAAGTAGTAATGTCCAAGCCGCTCGCCGAAGCGCTTGAAGAGGCCGGCTTTGAGGTGATCAAAGCTTCTGACGGCAAGGCGGGGCTTTATATGGTGCTCAAGGAAGAGCCCGACCTTATTCTTCTTGATATCGTCATGCCCAATATGGACGGTATGACGATGATGAATATGTTGCGTAAATCGGGTGAGTTCGGCAAACACGTGCCGATCATTCTCCTTACCAACCTGAACGTGGACGATAAGGCTATCAGCGATGTTGCCAAGTATGAGCCGGCGTATTACCTTGTGAAGTCGGAATACACGCTCGACGAAGTTGTTGCAAAAGTGAGGAACTGTTTGAAGGAACTGCCTTCCGGCCAATAATCCCGCTATTGCTTCTTCTTGAGCTTTACGATTTCCTTTTCCAATTCTTCGATCTGAGCCTCTAACTTCTGCGCGCGCATCGTGAATCTTGCCTCAAGCTGGTCGTTATGGCTGGCAAGCGTCTCGGCGACCGCCATCATCTCGGTGACGTCCTCTATGGCGAGCAGGATGATCGGCGGAAACGAGCCGGATTCGTCATGCCCTTTCATATATATCTGGCGCCCGTTCAGGATCATGACCTTGCGGCCGATCGAAGGAAATTCGTGGGCGACCTGGAACCCTTTGAAAAAAGTGTTGTGCGAAAGGATATCGTCCAGCAGTTTTCGCAATGCGGGAATGTCCCATTGGCCGTCGCCCAGCTGATATATAACTTTATTTTCGGTATCCTTCGGCATGACCCGGAATTTCTCGTAAAACGCGTCATTCGCCGCCATCACGCGGAGATCATGGTCGAGGATGAGCACCGGCTCGCGGACGACGTCCACCACGTTCTTAATGTAAGTCCAGCTCTTTTCCCACAGGCGGTCGAAAAAATCAGCGCCCACGCGCTTAGCATTTTTCTCGCCACTCTCTTTGTTCGTTTCCATAGAAGTCGCTGTTCGGTACGAGGTACATCATACTGTAATAGCCTGGAACCCGCAACGGCTTCTCTTATGTCATGCTTTGGACAATCATTATCATCCTCGTGGCCCTGTGGCTCCTTGGATTCATCTTTAAGATCGGCGGCAGTCTGATCCACGTATTGCTCATCATTGCGCTTATTGTGCTTGTCTACCGGCTCCTCTTTTAATGATGGAATATCGGTAGGATATGGGATTCGACCAATATCACGAGCCGCCGGAGGAGCTTTCACCTGAGATCAGGACATTTGCCCGCATGATGCAGGGGCTTATTGAGGAAGCGGAGGCGATCGACTGGTACGAGCAGCGGATGTCCGTCGAGACCGATCGCGAGGCGAAGAAGATTATGAAGGAAGAGCAGGCCGAAGAAATGAAGCATTTCAGCATGGATCTCGAGTTTTTGCTTCGAAAAAAACCGGAATGGCACACCATCCTTAAAACCATTCTATTCCGGAGCGGAAATATTATAGAACACGGCGAAGAGGCGGAAAAGAAAACGGGGGTCTGATTATGCTTGAGGCTCAGCTTTCGGAATGAACAGTGTTGGATCTATGCCGACCTGTCGGATCCAATTGGCGGTATCCCAATAGTTCCTTTGTTCCACGATCAGTCCTTGAGCGTTCACGCGAAAGAAGGCGGAGAACGGGAGTGTATAAGCCCGGTTTGTAGGCGCGATCGTTCCGGTGGGCCAGTCGAGCGGTCCGGTGAATGTGGCGGTTTCTACGACTTCGCATGCCACTCTGTCTTCTTCAGCTATCATACTCACCACCTCTTCCTTCAAATCAGGAAAAGATTTTTCAAACAGTTTTAACCCTCCCGCGAGCATGTCTTTATTGGTTGCGCGGCCTTGGCTCATGGGACTTCGCAAAATATATTCGGGGTCAAGTAATGCGAGTATACCTTCTTGGTTGTGTGCGGTGTAGGCTTGCCAATATTTCGTTACTACTTCTTTCGGTGTCATTTTTTTATTTTGACGGCTTAGATTTTGGAACAAACGCCTGCGGATCTATTCCCAGTTGTCTGAACCAAATTGCCGTATCAAAATAATTCCGCTGCTCTATAATCAACCCTTCGGCGTTAATCTTAAAAAAAGCGGAGAACGGCAGCGTGTACGACTTGTTTGTGGGCGCTATCACGCCGGTCGGCAGTTCCAAGGCACCGGTAAACGTTGCCGTCTCTATGACTTCGCATGCCACCGTATCACCTTCGGTTACGATGCTCACAATTTCCTCTTTTAAATCCGGGAATGATGCATCGAGCATCTTGAATCCTCCCACCATCTTGTCTTTGCCGACGACGCGCCCGCTCATAGGACTTTCAGAAACATATTCCGGAGCGATCAAAGCCAACAGATTGTCCATGTTGTGTTCACTCCACGCCTTCATGCAATTGATCACCGTTTCTTTCGGGGTCATAGTTTTTCGGAACTCATTCTTAACAAACAAGCCGTTTTGAAGACGAAGCTATTACAACCGAATTTTTCTGTTATAATAGAATCGTGGAATAAGAGATGTCTTGCAAACCGCGATCGCTTACCCTGATCGACAACGGCTGCATCCTTCCACGAACCTTTGGGGAACCAAAGGTCGAGTGCGAAAAAATAATCAGCAATGCAAAAAATATGGAAGAAAACGAACAAGGCGGCATCAGGAAAATGCACGCCGACCATCGGAACGAGATGTTTCCGATGAACAACTGGCGGGCGTGGGGCTCGTGGTTCAGCTGGGGATCTCCTGTCGGACTGGGGATCGGCTGGACGCTCTTCATCGTCCCGATCGGCATCTTTCTCTGGCTACTTCACCTGGCGAACATCATTCACTAGGGGAGACGGGAGGATAAGGAAAAACAGTCCCGATGGCGGGACTGTTTTTGAATGCGGAGGCGGTTGGATTCGAACCAACGAGGGGATTTCTCCCCTAACATCTTAGCAGGATGCCCCTTTCGGCCACTCAGGCACGCCTCCTTCAGGGTGATTCTAGCACCGTTTTATATCTTTTCCAATGTTTTAAGTTATGCGTTCCAACGCTTTTAAAATAGGTTTCAACCTTGCTTTTGCTGTCCAGCCATACACTTTTCTCTCGTGCTATCCGTGGATGCATTCCAAGATTGGATAAAATATCATAGGCCGACTTTCTGAGAGGAGTAGACATGCTACAAAATTCAAGTTTTTTGTACGAATACCTTTTCCCACCCACCCAATATCGATGTATGACTACGGAGCCATCGGTGTCGAAAAGACCTCTCATACAAGCCAAAGAAAATTTTTGATCTCGCTTTATCCAGTTCGGTATGTCAATTCGCTGTCGCATTTTATTGCCAATCTGAAAATTAAAATCTTGATTGCAAAAGACCACAAACGCCCTGCTTGAAATCGTCACGGTTCGCACAGAACGTACTTCTCTGTGATAAACTGCAGGGACGATCCCAAATAACTTTTTAATGAGGGCAACAACAAAGTTGGTGTAATCTTCATCATCGCGATGATGAAGTTGTGCTGAGTGGGTTGGATACTTGATGAGTTTGATATTATTGACGTTTCCCATATCCCTATTTTCTATTTTACATAAGGAGATGTAAAAC
>DATKHM010000028.1:0-8368 GCA_035510235.1 Minisyncoccota bacterium
TATATGAAGCAGTCGCTCGCGCGGACGCACCGCTGGGCCAAGCGCTCGCTCGCGGCGCGGACGTCAAAGCAGGCGCTCTACGGGATCATCCAGGGAGCGGACTTTGAGGACCTGCGCAAAGAGGGCGCGCGCTTCATCACCCGGCAGGATTTCGACGGTTTTGCCATTGGCGGCGACATCGGCGAGTCAAAAGATGAGTCAAGAAAAATATTGCGGTGGGTGATGCCGTTACTTGACCCAAAAAGACCGCGGCACCTTCTGGGCATCGGACACGTTGAGGATATCGAGCTTATCATCAAAGGGGGCGTGGACACATTCGACTGCACGGTTCCCACGCATTACGCGCGCCGCGGCATCGCGTTCGTGAATAAAAAAAGCAGTCCGCGCGGCGGCGCCCACGAAGGAAGAGTCGATTTTAATAAGGCAGCACTGCTGAAGGATAAGAATCCTATCGACGCGGACTGCGAATGTCTGGTATGCAGAAACTATCGACGCAACTACATCGCGCATCTCGTGCGCGCGAATGAGATCACCGGCGCCGCGCTGCTCACGTTTCACAACTTGTTCTTCTTTAATACGTATATTGAAAAGATGCGGGAAAAAATCGCAAGAGGGTTATTGTAACGGCACGGAGGTTTTATTCATCTACGCCTGGCATCCGCACCGGCAACTGTCGTCGGGCGCGGTATGCTCGTGCTTGCACTCGGGACACTTTTCATCATCCATATCGTCCATAGACAATAGTTGGGTCAATGATTGGTTTATATGGGCCGACCTTGTGTGATCACTTATGTAATACCGTTTTACGGGAGATTTCATTTCACTTTCACGAAAGCGTGCCCGTCGAATGTCAGGAATATAAAAAGTTCCAAAAGAAAAGCGCCTGTCTGATATGGTCAGGCGCTGTGGGATTCATAGGTCATCTATTTCAATCGATGAACCCAGGGAGTTTTTTACTGCGGCCGTAGCCGTTTCTGCGTTTCTCGGCGGTCGTACATGATGCCTGAAGACGTACGAAGAGATCTTTCAGCTCGGGGTGATCTTTTCGCCGTAATCTAATAAGGTGGTGCGCCTGTTCCAAGGCATTATCAATATGGTTCATCCATACCTGCGGATCCTTTTTAAGCCGCTCGTCGGACTCATAGATGGTAAACGCATTTTGGAGCGATCTTTGCAACGTGCTGATCCGCGCTTTAAGCTCTTCCGCGGTTGTCGGTTCTTCGTAGCTTTCGGACACCATCGCTTTCACCTCCTTCCTAGCCATGTGAAATGACTACTTGTAGATTAACCATTTTTACGGTTGTGCGCCAGACGTCAACGTACCCTTATAATCCTTGAGGAAAACAAGGACCTCGTTGCGTTCTTTGACGGCCCGCCGGGCGCCTGACTCGAGCCGCTGCAGTTCGCTTTCCAGAAAATCGGTGCCATGAAGGATGCTGGAATTTTCCTTCGTCGCGCGCGCGGACTTTATATGGAGATCGATCATGCCCGCGGTGTCATCGATGATCTCTTTCCAGAATAATGTTTGCAGTTCGGGAATGATTTCGGCGATTGCTGGCGCTTCGCCGTCTGCGCCGGAATATTTTTTCCGGAACCGCCGCAGGACGAGCGCTCCCATGCTGTTCACGCGGCCGCGCAGAAGATCGTCGGCCCAGTCGTGTGCGTCGTCGTGGAGCTGGCGCGCAATGAGATAGTGCCGGAAGAACTCTTCAACGCTTTTATATTCTTGGGAGGTTTCGTCGTATCCGGCGAAGAACAATTCCGCAAGCGGTCCCATGGCGTGGCCGATGCTCCGGTCGGCGAGGGTTTGGTGATCGCCGAACGGCGGCAGTTGTTGTAGAAAGCCGCCCGCATCCGCGGGGATGTGGCAGTATTTTTGTTCCCAGGCGTTCGCACTGTCAATACGGTTCATCATATTGCGAAAAAGAGATTGCGCTCCCGCAACGCGCTTATCAAACGATGCGTATATTTCCGTGAGCGTCCGAAGAAAAAAATTCGCGCAGGGGATAAGCGACGGAGTATGGCTTTCGCCGTCAAACGCATCGTCGTAGATTGCGTATGCCATCCAGCCATAAAGATTTGCAAGTGAAAGCTGATCAGCAACGTCGAGTGGAACGGTTTTTCCTTTTATATGCAGTGCTTCGCGGAAATTATGGGCGAGCGTCGTGATTTTTTCATCGGAGGTTTTTTCTATCTGCACCATTGCTGCTTCACGCAGGTCGGGGGCGAGCTCCTGACATGATGCTTGTGCCAGGTTGCGGATGTCGTCATGGATGCCGGATGTGCCCGGCGTTGCACGAGTACGTGGAGCGTTATTCCGCCGCTCGCTCGCGACGGCGGAATAACGCGCGAGCGCTTCTGCCGAGAACGCGGCCGTGAGCGCGGACGCGCCGGCATAGTATCGTTTGCCCCCGCGGGAAGGATCGATGCAGAACGCGTAGGGTGCGAACCCCTCGCGTTCCAATCGGGCCGCGAGCAGATCGGCCATCGCCGGGAGGATCCTTTCCGGATAGCCAAGATGAACGAGCGATGAAATGGCCATCGCTCGTTCGAGCACGGTGATATCCTCGCCGTCGCTTTGGATGAGGCGGGCGGTGATAATATCCGCGAGTTTTGCGTAGGCTTCTTGAGAACGCTTACTCCCGGGACTGCTATTTTTTATTCCCGCATAAAATCGCGAGATAAAATAGCCAACATGGAACATCCCGGGATAATAGGGAGAGGTGAGCCGATCCTCGCGCACGGCATCATTGATAAAATCTTCCAGCTTCGGAAGATGAACACCGATAAGCGACAGGAAGTACCCGATCGTGCTGTTTACGACCGGATCCACATCTTGCCATATCTTTGGGGCGTCATCGGCCACGAGCCATGTCCGATAAGGGCCGCCTTCCCGAACCTCGCGCGCGGTGAGCATTGTTGCGATCGCCGCGGTGGCATGGCCGTCAATGATGGCGGCATCGTGCCGTGCGAGTGCTGCCATCGCGGCGAATGTGTCATCGAGATCATCCGGGTATGGGATGGTAACGCGTTCCCTCGCGTCGCGAGCCCAATAGTTGAATGACCACCGTTCGCTTTTTTGGGCGATCAAAAATTTCGCAGCGGCATTTTGGATCTCCCCCGTTTGCTCCGGGATAGCTTGCAAGCACGTTAGAATGTTTGCGGTAAAGAATGTGGTTCGCCGCGCGATGGCACCGGAAAAATCATCCGGCGCAATACTGGAAAAATTCGCAAATCCCCCGTCAGGGGATTGCTGTTCCCTTACGTGTTCGAGCGCCCGATCGATCACTGTCTGATACTTCTTCATGTTGTATGGGGAAGGTGACGGTAAATGTGGAGCCTTGCGCCGGATTGCTTTCCGCCGGATTGCTTTCCGCTGTGATCGTTCCCATAAGATCCTCTTCTATTATTTTCTTTATGGTCGCAAGGCCGATGCCAATCCCGCTTGACGGGTCCTTTGTACTGAAGAACGGTTCGAATATCCGCTCTGCCTCGTCATCCACGCGGAGCGAGAGGCCGTTCAGGAGATTCAAAAGGTCGTGGAACAAGCCGGATGACAGTTGTCCGAGTTCGGCAAGGCGGTTCAGTTGTCGCACCTTTTCCAGCTGCGTGCGGCGCAATTCATCGGTGCGCTCGGCGACTTTCACCTCGAGCAGGTCGCGTTCTTCTTTGAGCGCCTGTTCGGAGCTTCTTGCGCGCAGCAGTGACCGTTCGATCTCGCGGTTATAGAGCCACGCGACGATCATGATTAATAAGTAGAGGATGGAGAAGATCACCACATCCGCATCCCGCGCCTTTTGGATCTGTGTCGCCATTATTCCATGAGATTGCGCATATCCGAGGGGGATGATGAACGCCGCGATCAGCCCGGTTGTGAAGAAACCGAACTTGGTACCGCGTAGGATGGTTGCGGTAACGATAATGAGCGCGTAGACGATCAAGACCACCTGCATGGTGACGCCCCAGCGCCACGCCGCGTAGCTATCGCTCGCAAAGTAAGCGGCTATCAAGAGATACGACGCGGTGCCGGAATATCCGCGTCGGGAAAGGACATAGAGAAAGATGAAGAATGCCGGCAATATTGAGAATGCGCCGAATGTTATTTCCCGGTCCGTGGAACCCTCCCGCAGGGAATAAAAGAGGACGATGGCGTCCAAGATCGCCAGCATGACGATGGATCCGATGAGAATGATGTTCAGGATATGTTCTCTCCGTCGTTGGTCTTCATCCATGGCACTATTCCCAGGATTCAAAGCTGTTCTGCGCCGCCGCGAGCGTCTCCGCTGCTTCCGGCTGGCGCGCAGATTCTTCGGTGAGAACTTTTTCCAATAATTTGTTCATGATAGTTTGGTGGGATGGTGTGTTTTTTTCGACCTTTCCCACGCATTATACTCAGGCCGCATTAAATATATATTAAGTGAAATATCAACCCTTTCCGCCAACTTTGTAACCCCGTCCGGGAATCGTGCGGATGAATGCGTCCTTGTTTGCCGGGTCGATCTTTTTGCGGAGATTCATAACGTGCATCTCGATGCTTTTGGAGAATTGGTCGGCGCTGTCGTCCCACACGTGTTCAAACAACTCTCCGCGCGAGACAACTTTCCCGGCGTGCCTCATGAGATATTCCAATAGCATGAATTCTTTCGGGGTGAGATACGCCGTTTTCTTGTGGAATGAGAATGAATAGGTTTCCCGATCGAGCGATGCGCCGTCCACGACGAGCACCTTCCCTTCGATGGTCTTCGGGCGCCGCAGAAGCGCCTTGACGCGGGCCGACAGCTCACTGAACGCGTATGGCTTCGCGAGATAATCGTCCGCTCCACAGTTGAGCAGGTTGACCTTGTCTTCGATCTCCGCCGCGACGCTCAATATCATTATCGGAGTGACCATCTTATATTCCCGGAGCGCGGAACATATTTCGTAGCCGTCTTTTCCCGGCAGCCCCTTATCGAGAAGAATGAGATCGTAATCGTTGGTGCGGGCTTTATAGAAGCCCCGCTCGCCGTCGTGCTCAACGTCCACCGCATAGCAGTCGGCCTCAAGCTTGCGCTTCAATGTCGCTGCTGTTTCTTCTTGATCTTCGACGACGAGGATCCTCATATAATTGTCATTTATTATACACCAGGTCGGCCGAACCTGTGGACCCGCCGGGACTTGCACCCGGTTCTCCGTTTGGCAAAAGCGTTATCCTACTACATAGACGACGGGCCCCACGATCCACAGGCAAGGTCAGCATATAATAGAGCGCATTAAAACTATCTTAAATAAACTTTTTCGCACACAAACATAAACGACCACGGATGGGTGGTCGTTTATGCGCCAAACGGAGATGAAGCCCATCGTCGACGGACTACCGCTTTCATGAACTATACTACTCTTTTCGTTCGCCAAGTCAAAAACTTTTTAATGATTTTTTAATGATTTCAGGAAACCCTTGGTGATTCCGTCCCCGTGGTACAATTAAAAAATGTCAGGCGGCGTATTCGATCCCCAGGGCCCCATCGCATTACAAGAGCGCAACTTGATCATTCTCGTCGTGCTTATCATGCTTGTCGTCGCGATCCCGATGCTTATCGCGCTCTACACGTTTGCCTGGAAATATCGTGCGGGAAACAAAAAGGCAAAGTATGATCCGGAACACGTGGGAAGTGTGTGGAGGCAGCTCGTCTGGTGGGTGATTCCCGCGGTGATCATCGTGGCGATTGGGATCATAGACTGGCAGAGCACGCATGCGCTTGATCCGTCCAAGCCGATTGTTTCCAATGTCCCGCCGCTTACGATTGAGGTCGTGGCGCTCGAGTGGAAATGGCTCTTTATCTATCCGGCGCAGGGGATTGCGACGGTCAACTTTATTCAATTTCCGGTGACTACGCCGATTCATTTTGAACTCACCGCCGACGCGCCTATGAGTTCGTTCTGGATCCCTCAGCTTGGCAGCCAGATATACGCGATGGCGGCGATGGAGACTCAGCTCAACCTCGAAGCCGATACAACGGGGGAATATACGGGCAAAGACACGGAGATCAACGGTGCGGGATACGCGGGGATGATATTCCTTGCCAAATCAACTTCGCGGGCCGACTTTAATGCGTGGGTCGCATCTGTGCAAAATTCTTCGAACACGCTCACGATGGATTCGTACAACGCGCTTGCGGCGCCGAGCCAAAACAATCCGCCCGCATATTACTCGTCTGTCGATAAAAATTTGTATGATACAATTTTGATGAAATATATGATCCCGCAAAATTCTGCGACGACAACGCCGATGAGCATGCCGATGATGCCGGCGACCAATACCACAGCCACAACTTCGACGATGCCCGCGAATATGCCGGGTATGAGAATGTAACACCATGGAACACTTTATTTTGGGAAATCTTACCTGGAGTGCGCTCCCGCATGTGTGGTATACGATCGGGGCAACCGTCACGATTGCCGTCGGGGGGGTAGTATGCGCGGCCATCCTTACCTACTATAAGCGCTGGAAGTGGCTGTGGAAGGAGTGGCTGACCTCCACCGATCCAAAAAAGATCGGGATTATGTATATTGTCGTCGCGTCCGTCATGTTCTTCCGCGGCGGGTTGGATGCCGCAATGATATGGCTCCAGCAGGCGCTTTCCACGGGCAACTCGCAGGGATATCTTGATGCAAGCCACTTCCAGCAGATATTCACGTCGCACGGCGACATCATGGTCTTCTTCGTTACCATGGGATTTTTCTTCGGCCTTATGAATTTGATCGTCCCGCTTCAGATCGGCGCCCGCGATCTTGCGTTTCCCTTCCTGAACTCGCTGGGTTTCTGGCTGTACGTTGCGGGCGCTATATTCATCAATATGTTCTTTGTGGTCGGCGGCGAGTTTGCCGCGGCGGGTTGGCTCTCGCTCCCGCCGCTTTCGGAAATTGCCTATAGTCCCGGCACGGGAGTGGATTATTGGATATGGAGTTTGCAGATCTCAGGGCTCGGCAGTTTGCTCGGCGGCATTAATTTCGTCGTCACTATATTGAAGATGCGTGTGAAGGGAATGACCTTGATGAAGATGCCGCTCTTCACATGGACGTCACTCTGCAGCATGGCGCTTGTCATCGCCGCATTCCCGGTGCTCACCGCAACGACCGCCCTCCTTTGGCTCGACCGATTCTTTGGCATGCATTTCTTTACCTCGGGCTTTGGCGGGAACCCGATGATGTACGTGAACCTGATCTGGATGTGGGGACACCCGGAAGTCTACATTCTCGTCATCCCTGCGTTCGGGATGTTCTCGGAGATCGTTGCGACATTTTCCGGGAAGCGCATCTTCGGATACGTTTCAATGGTGTGCGCGGCGATCTGCATTACGCTCTTGTCGTTTCTCGTGTGGTTGCATCACTTTTTTACGATGGGTGCGGGAGCCGATGTGGATGCGTTCTTCGGGATCATGACGGGGGTCATCGCGATCCCCACGGCCGTGCAGATCTTCAATTGGATCGCGACGATGTACCACGGCCGGATCCGCTTCACGACCCCCATGTATTATTTCATGGGTTTCGTAAGTCTGTTCACGTTCGGCGGCATGGCCGGCATTTTGCTTTCCATTCCGGGAGCGGACTTTGAATTGCATAACAGCCTTTTTCTCGTCGCGCACTTCCACACGATGATCGTGAGCGCCGCCCTCTTCGGCATTTTTGCGGGCATCACCTATTGGTTCCCGAAAGTAATGGGATTCAAGCTGAACGAACGGCTGGGCCGGCGGGCTTTCTGGCTCTGGATCGTAGGATTTTTTATGTCGTTCGTGCCGCTCTACATATTGGGATTCATGGGCGCAACGCGCCGCCTCGACCACTACGCCGCCTCGACTGGCTATCAGCCGTACTTCATCGTTGCGGGGATCGGCGTTTGCATTATTGCGGCAGGCGTCTTTACCCAAGTGTGGCAGATTATCGTGAGCATAAAAGAGCGGAAGGAAAATTTGGATACGACGGGTGATCCGTGGGACGGAAGAACTCTCGAGTGGGCGACTTCATCTCCGGTGCCATTCTATGATTTTGCAAAAACCCCCGTCGTGGACAGTCGCGATGCGTTTTGGGAAATGAAGAAGCAGGGCACATCCGCGGGACTCCTGCCGAAGGGGGAATATGAAGACATCGAATTATCCAAGAACACCGGCATGGCGATATATCTTTCCGGATTTGTTTTTCTCTTTGCCTTCGGAGTGGTGTGGCACATTGGATGGCTTGCGGTGCTCGGCCTCGGCGGCGCGATCGCGTGCGTTATCATCCGTTCGTTCGACGAAGACACCGAATATATTTTGCCGGCGGCAGAAGTCGAGAAAATGGAGATGGCAAGAAAAAATTTATGAAAGAGGAAGTGATCAAGGGCACTCAAGGCGAC
>DATKHM010000029.1:0-2759 GCA_035510235.1 Minisyncoccota bacterium
TCGCCTTTCTTTATGGTGATCACCGATCCGACTTGAACCACGCCGTTGTTCTCCGTTTTTTCGATCAACACCGCCGACTTCAATAGGTCTTCCAACTCAAAGATACGCGTCTCGACGTTCGCCTGTTCGTCGCGCGCCTCTGCGTATTCGGAATTTTCCGAGAGGTCGCCGTACTCCTTGGCCTGCTTCAAACGCTGGGCAACCTCGTTGCGGCGCTTGCTCTTCAGCTCTTCGAGCTCCATCTTGAACTGCTCCAGACGCTCTTTCGTTAAATATTGCTTGCTCATTTTTTAATAATAATCCGCTATATGATAGCGGTTATGTGATGTCCATTACTTGTGTTATGGGAGATGTTACCGCTTAAGGTTATATGCTTTCATCCACAATCTCCAACGAATTATACAAACTTCGCCCAAAAATTGCAACCCGCCGGAAAACGTGATGTGCGACCGGGTATCGTTCACCCAATGCACCGGTATCTCCTTGATCCGATAGCCCAGCCGGTTGGCCAACGCCAAGCTTTCCACGTCGAATGCCCACCCCGAGATGCTCGACATCATGAATATCTTTTCCGCCGCCTCGTCGGTATATGCCTTGAATCCGCACTGCGTGTCCCAGATGCCGGGAAGCAAAAACAGCTGGATAAGAATATTAAGCAGCTTCCCGATGATCTGCCGGTAAAGCGGTTCCGGGGGATCAAGCTCCGCGCCTTTCATGGCACGCGACCCGATGACCACTCCATACCCATCTTTAAAAAGCGGGATCATTTTTTCGAACTGGTCGATCGACGTCGAGTTATCCGCGTCGGTAAAAAGCCGGATATTCCCCGTGGCAAGCAGCATTCCTTGCTTGACGGCGCCGCCCTTGCCAACGTTGTCCTTCAGATCGATCAGTTTGAGGTTCTTAACCATCTTCGCCATATTCTTGACCACCGACGCGGTATTGTCCTTTGAACCGTCGCTCACTACCAAAATTTCATACGAGTAATCGACGTCGCTCAGGCGCTTGTCCATGTCGATCAGTGTCTGCGGGATGCGCTCGGCTTCGTCGTATGCCGGGATAATAATAGAGAGATACGGCTGTGCCATTTAGAAATATAATACCATGCGCAGCGGGCGCGCGGCAGACCCTATGCCTTTGTCAATATCATCGGCCCTTTTTCCGTGATCGCCACCGTGTGTTCGAAGTGCGCCACCCAGGAACGGTCGACAGTCCCGTAGCCCTCGTCTTTTAGCTGAACGATGCTCCCGCCGCCAATCGCAATCATGGGCTCGATCGCGATCACCATGCCGGGAACGAGCTTCTGCCCGGTTCCCCTATCGCCAACATTGAAAACGACGGGGTCCTCGTGAAGCGCGCGTCCGATGCCGTGGCCGGTCAACCCTTCCGCGACCGAAAATTTATTTTTGCGCACCACCCGCTCAATGGCGTAGCCGATATCGCCAAGCGTGCGGCCCGGTTTTGCTTCTTTTATTCCCGCGTAGAGCGATTCTTCCGTAACGGCGATAAGCTTCTTTGCGTCGGCGCTCACGCGCCCCACGGGAACGGTGATCGCGGCATCGAGATAAAATCCTTGATGCTTCAGGCCGAGATCAAGCTTGATGATATCACCCTCGCGCAGCGCATATTCCGACGGCTGGCCATGTACCACGACGTCATTCACCGAGGTGCAGAGCGTGTAGGGATACGCCCGGCGCGCGCCCGCGGGGCGGTAGTTCAAAAACGCCGGAATGTCACCGCCGTCAATGATAAGGGCGCGCGCGGCGCGGTCGAGCGCGAGCGTCGTCACGCCCACCTTCACTTCCCTTTTTAGCTCTTGAAGCACAGCGCCGAGGCGGCGGCCGCCTTCCGTCATGATCTTTAGCTCCTGCGGAGTTCGTAATTCCATAATAAATAACTAGATTTGCTTTGTAACTGCAATATAGTGCCGTACCGCGGCCTCGATCTTTTTTGCCACCGCGGCCTCGGTTCCCATGCCGGATATCTTCTTAACGGTATATCGCTCGCCAAAAAAGGCAACCACGCGCGAGATCTGCTCTTTATAATACTTTTGCCGGTTCCGAAGCGCCCGCTCAGTGTCATCGTCACGCTTTACCAATACCCTTCCCATCTTTTCCACGCGCTTCTTCATGCGACGCACAATCTCGTTGGTAGAGATACTGAGATAGATCACGAACGGTTCGCTCCGCTCGCTCTCTTTAAGTAAGCGTGAAACCAGCTTTGCTTCGTTGATCATCTTCGGCGTTCCATTGAAAAGGATCCCATAGCGGGAAGGAACCGAATGAATGACCTCCTTAAAAATACCGCGCACCACTGCGGTGGGCGTCAGATGCCCGATAGCGCTCGTGTTCTCATAATCGAACCGGGCCCGCACCGAGGGTTTCCGGATCTCACGGCCCATGTCGAGATCGTAGAAATGATATTTTTTGATCAGCCGCGCCGCCTGCGTTCCCTTTCCGGACGCGGGATCGCCAAGGAGAATAAGATTGAATGGTTTTTGCGCCGCGCGTTTCATGCGAACGTTCATGCTATGCCGAGCGCTTTATTGATGCTCGCCGTGACCTCGTCCGGCGAAGGAGCGCCGTCGATCGTGATGAATGTCGTATGACCCTTAAGATAATCCATCGCCGGCTTCATCGCGTCATCATAATCCCGAAAGCGCCGGGCGATCGCCTCTGGCGTGTCATCCACCCGCGACTCGTGCTCTGCGCGCAACAACAATCGCTTGATGCATTCCTCGCGTGGCACATCGATGAAGA
>DATKHM010000030.1:0-6433 GCA_035510235.1 Minisyncoccota bacterium
GAGGAATTGGAGAGCGTTTAAAATTCGGAAATTATAATACAACACATGGAATCGCTCACTGAAAAAAAATTGAAGGATCTAGAATTGATGGCCAACCGCCTGCGCGAGGACGTGATCGAGATGGTGTCGCGCGCCGGTTCGGGGCACATTGCCGGACCGCTCGACATGGCGGAAGTCTTCACCGCGTTCTATTTTCATATTTTGAACCAAAACCACAAGGAGCCGAACTGGCCTGACCGTGATCGATTGGTGCTTTCGAACGGGCATATCTGCCCGATCCAATATGCTGCGCTCGCACGTGCCGGATATTTCCCGGTGGAGGAATTGAAAACGTTGCGGCAGTTGGGAACCAGACTGCAGGGCCATCCGCATCGCACCGTTTTGCCCGGCATCGAAACGACATCCGGCCCGCTGGGTTCGGGGATCTCGCAGGCAAGCGGCATCGCGTTGGCTGCCCGCCTCGATGCAAAAAAATATCAGATATATTGCGTGACCTCCGACGGCGAACACGAAGAGGGCAACACATGGGAAGCGGTCATGTTTGCGGGGAAGAACCGGCTGAGCAACCTCACCGTGATCGTGGATCGCAACAATATCCAGATCGATGGTTTTACGGAGAACATCATGCCGCTCGAGCCGTTCGCGGATAAGTATCGGGCATTCAACTGGCATGTGCTTGAGATCGACGGGCACAACTTTGAGGAGATCATCGCCGCCGCCGCGGAAGCGAAGGCGATCCATGAACAACCGACCGTGATCATCGCGCACACGATTCCTGGCAAGGGCGTGGATTTTATGGAGAACGATTATCTCTGGCACTCGAAACCGTTCAAGCCCGGCGAGGCGCAGAAGGCGCTCGGAGAATTGCGCACGCTCCGCGGAAAGATAAAGAGCGAACATCAATAACACGTCGATCATTAAAAAATAATTATAAAAAAATATGAAAATAGTGAATTTTGTGCTTGGGCTTGCAACGGCGGTCATTCTGGGAGCGCTCATCAACCTTGGGATCGCCGCATTCTATCCGGCGCCGGTCGCGCCGTCATATCCAAACACTGCAGTCGTCACACCGATCGTGCCGTGCGCATCCGCCGATACCGCGTGCATGCAGAACAATGCAACGATCGAGGCGCAGCAGCAGGCGGCGCAAGACCAATATAACAATGCGGAAACCGCATATGAGAGCGCGATCGGCGTCTATGATAAAAATCTTTTTATCATCGCGAACGTCATTGGCATCATCTTTTTTGCCATCGGATTCTGGTTGGTCTTTGGCGTGGCGCTCGCATCCAACGCCGTGCCAGTCGGCATCATGCTCGCCGGATTGTGGAGCATCGTCTACGGCTATGCGCGGGGATGGGGAAGCATCGATGACCAGCTTAAGTTTTTCATCGGCCTTGTGATTGCGGTCATTATCATCGGCGGGAGCATGTGGCTTATACAGCGGCATCAAAAGAATTCCGGTAAATAAAATATAATGCTGAACCCCGAGGCGAAACTGAATCCTAATCTTTTTGACGATGATGTCGCACAGGCGCCGACGCGCGATGGCTACGGCGAGGGACTCGTCGCCGCGGGCGACGCGAACCGCAACGTCGTTGCGCTCTGCGCCGACCTTACGGAATCCACGCGCGTGGAGGCGTTCGCCAAAAAATTTCCCGAGCGATTCTTTGAGATAGGCGTCGCCGAGCAGGATATGGCCACCGTCGCCGCGGGCCTCGGCATAAGCGGCAAGATCCCGTTCATCGCCTCGTACGCGACGTTCTCTCCCGGCAGGAATTGGGAACAGATCCGCACGACGATCGCGTACAACGACTCCAACGTGAAGATCGCGGGCCATCATGCGGGGATCTCCGTCGGCCCCGACGGCGCCACACATCAGGCGACGGAGGATATCGCCATCATGCGCGCGATGCCCAATATGCAGGTGCTTGTTCCCTGCGATGCCGTCGAGGCGCGCAAGGCGACGCTCGCCGCCGCGCAGGTCTGGGGCCCGATCTATTTGCGCTTTCAAAGAGAAAAAACGCCGATCATGACGACCGACGAAACGCCGTACATTCCTGGAAAAGCGGAAATATTTTGGCTTCCATCCGCAGGCGCGGGGGCGGCCAAGAAACCCGAAGTGTTGATCATCGGCTGTGGCGGTTTGCTCTATAATGCGCTTCTCGCCGCGCGTGAGCTTGAGGAAGAAGATAAGATCGGCGCGGTCGTGTTGAACTGCTCTACTATTAAACCGATCGACGACAAGAAGATCGTCGAGCTGGCGAAGAAGATCGGCGCGGTCGTGACCGTTGAGGAGCATCAAGTGCTGGGAGGGTTGGGCGGCGCAGTCGCCGAGGTGCTTGCCAAGCACGCGCCGACGCCGATCGAGTTCATCGGCATGCAAAATACGTTCGGCGAGTCCGGCGCGCCCGCCGAGCTCATCGAAAAATATGGCATGGGAGTAAAGGATATCAAAGCGGCAGCAAAGCGGGCGATACGGAGGAAGAAATAATGCGTAAGCAGATAAAATAGATTATTATAGAGAGGTATTATCATTAAATTTTTATGAAAGCAAAATACGACGTGGTATGCATCGGCGATGTGGTGATGGATGCGTTCATTGGGTTGAAGGAAGCGCGGGTGGAATGGGATAAGGCGCATGAGCACCCCCGGCTTTCGATGTCGTTCGCGGACAAAATTCCGTATGAATCGCTTACCGTGGCGCCCGCAGTGGGGAACGCCTCGAATGTCGCCGTCGGCGCCGCGCGCCTCGGTTTGGACACGGCGATCATCACCTCGATCGGCGGCGACCATTACGGCACCGAGATTCTCGATCGCTATCATAAGGAAGGCGTGAGCTGCGAATACGTGAAGATAAATAGAAGCAAGCCAACCAATTATCATTTTGTCCTGACCTATAAAGCGGAACGTACCATTCTTATCAAGCATCAGGAGTACGAATACTACGATCCGCGAAAGTTGGATTCAAAGACGGACTGGATATATTTCTCTTCGATCGCGGAACACACGCTTCCGTTTCACCAGAAGATTGCGGATTATCTCAAGCGGCATCCTGAGGTGAAGATGGGATTCAATCCGGGCACGTTCCAGCTCCGCTTCGGCGCGGAAAAACTGCGCGAGATATACAAACACACATACGTGCTTTTTGTGAATCGCGAAGAAGCGCAATTCATTCTGCACCGCAAGAACGAGGATATCGATCCGCTCTTCAAGGGATTACATAAACTTGGCCCAAAGATCGTGGTCATTACTGACGGCCCGAAGGGGGCATATGCTTCCGACGGGGTAGACCAGTATTTCATGCCGCCGTATCCGGACCCGAAGCCGCCGATTTCGCGCACCGGCGCGGGCGATGCCTTCTCTGCAGGATTTTTCTGCGGCCTGGTCTACGGCCTTTCGGTGCATGATGCCTTGCGCTGGGCGCCGATCGAGTCCATGCATGTCGTGCAATTCTTCGGCGCGCAGACGGGATTGCTCTCGAAGCCTGCACTCAAGGCATTCCTCAAGAAGGCCCCGAAAAATTATATGCCGAAGGCCATATAACATAACCGCGATTAAAAAATCATGAAAACTCTCCGCGAAGTATTAGCCGATGCCGATGCCCGCCACGTTGCCGTAGGGCATTTCAATATCTCCGATCTCGGCGCGTTAAAGGCCATCTTCGCCGCGGCGCAAGGATTGCAACTGCCGGTGTTGATCGGCGTGTCCGAAGGGGAGCGTGAATTCATCGGCGTCAAACAAGCCGCGGCGCTCATCAAAAGTTTGCGTGACACATATGATTATCCGATTTTCCTCAATGCGGACCATACCCACTCGCTCGATAAAGCAAAGGAAGCGGCAGAGGCCGGATTCGACGAGATTATTTTTGATAATTCTTCGTTGCCGATGGAACAGAACATTGCGAATACGAAAGTTGCCGTCGCCGCCATTCGCGCCATCAATCCGAACATCGTGATCGAAGGGGAGATCGGCTACATCGGTTCGAACTCAGAGATCATCGCCGCGCGCCCCGAGGCGTCGCTCACGATGTCCACTCCGGAGGAGGCGGTGCGCTTTGTGACCGAGACGGGGGTAGACGTGCTCGCGCCGGCGGTCGGCAATATGCACGGCCTGCTCGCAAGCATGGCGGCCGGGACGGAGCATAAGCATCTTGATATAGCGCGGATCGTTGCGATCAAAGCCGCGATCGCGGGTGTTTCGAGCTCTGGCGGAAAGTTTATGACGCTCCACGGCGGCTCCGGCACCGAAGACGCCGACCTCGCCGCCGCCGCGAAGGCGGGAATGACGATCATCCACATTTCGAGCGAGTTGCGCCTCGCATGGCGCCGCGGCGTGGAGGAAGGCCTCAAAGATCCGAACGAGATCGCGCCGTACAAGCTGGTGGCGCCGTCCGTCGTTGGTATCCAGAAAATCGTCACTGATAGATTAAAGCTGTTTAATGGACTGAGTTAAGAAGCGCTAATGAAAGTTCTTCATATCATAAATCCGGATAACATTGACGATAGTGTTGCTGCAACTTATAAGCCTCGCCTAGCAGCACGGGGCGTCGTCTTCGATCACGACAATAAGGTTGCCGCGCTTCCTGTTTCAAAACATGATTATTATAAATTACCAGGCGGGGGTATCGAGGAAGGGGAGAGCGAGATCGAAGCTTTCAGAAGAGAGTGCCTAGAAGAAATTGGGTTTGATGTGGAAGTAATTTCGGAACTCGGCTCGATCGTGGAATATCGATCGGAGTTTTCTATAATTCAAACATCGTACTGTTATGTAGGCAAAGTCATTGGAGAAAGGAAAGAGATCGCTTTTACCGAGCATGAGGTGAGCGAAGGTTTTAAACAACCCGTCTGGGTTTCCCTAAAAGAAGCTTTGAAGCTTGTCTCGACCAGTAATCCCAATAACTATGAAGGGGCTTTTATCAAAGAGAGGGATACGCTTATTCTAGAATTAGTCGGCTCACTAGGCTTGGGCTAGGCTTGCTCGAACATTGTTCCACACTGCCCGCAAGACATTATTAGAGATCTTTTAAATAAAAAAAGAGGCGACTACTCAAGAGAGTTGCCGCCTCGTTATCTGCATGATCTTGTTTATGCCGCCGTACGTGCGCAGGGAATCTGGAAGGCTGCCTTTTCCCAGATATAACTTGGGATTTCGTTATCAAATCCAGAACAGCCATTGTGGCTGTCTTCATCGCAGGATTCCACAACAACTGTTCGGTGTGGAGGATCGGTGGGATGCCCCAGGCTGCCGGTCTGGTGCGAGAGAATATGGTATCTTTTTCCATCAATCTTCACACACCATTTCACGCCGTGATCGAGAAATCCACTAGGTCCACCTTGTCCTCGATCCCAGCGTTCAACGACAAAGCCCTTCACGCCGGAGTGTTCGTGCATCTTCGCGATCTCATACCGATACTCTTCCTGAGACGCCAGGAGTGCAGCACTCGGCGGCTCCTCTGGTTCTTCCAAAAGCCGGTCGGCCCACACGTGGCAGCCAACTAGAAGAACAAAGCCTCCCAGAAGGACAACAAAAGTTATCAATTTGGGAACTCCGGCATTCCCGAGGGGAATTGAGAGGATCATCAATGCCAGCCCCAGCAAGAGCGAAGCTCCGACGATCCAGCGTCGCTGGGCCTTATATGACAGATTGCTAAACATTCTCCGCCTCCTTCTGAGTGCCTGCTCGCAATGAGTTCAGGGCTTATCTCTTTAAAATAGGCGAATTTCGCTGTTTCTACTATAAATTATTTTTATAAAAAGTCAATTCTGTTCGAACATCGTCCCACGCTATCTCTCGCACTATTTGCCTTTTCCATATTCTTTGTTATACTCCTCCCTATGGATTTAGCAGTCAAAACCCGCGATGTATTGGGCAAAAAGGTGAAGGCGCTCCGCAAGGAGGGCCTTATTCCTGCCGAGTTGTACGGCCACGGCTTCGAGAATATTCACCTCGCACTCCCGGCGAAGGAGTTCAATAAAGTATTGAAGGCGGCCGGCGCTACAACGGTGGTAACACTCCTGCTTGGCAAAGAAACAAAGTCGGCGATGATCCACGAAGTGGCGCGCCATTCGGTCACGAGCGAGATCATTCACGTTGATCTGCATCAGGTCCGGATGGATGAGCTCGTCAAGGCGCACGTGCCGTTGGAATTCTTGGGCGAAGCGCCGGCGGTCAAAGCGTTTGCCGCCGTCGTGAACAAGTCTATGTCCGAGATCGAAGTCGAGGCATTCCCGCAGGATCTTCCGCACAGCATCGCCGTGGATCTTTCCGTGCTCGACGAACTGGACAAGACCATTTATGTAAAGGATCTCAAGCGGCCAAAGGGAGTAACCTTTCTCGTCGACGTAGAGACCGCCGTCGCAACCGCAACGCCGCCAGCGCCGGAAGAAGTAGTAGCACCGGTTGAAGCCGTTGACGTTTCCGCCGTCAAAGT
>DATKHM010000031.1:0-2225 GCA_035510235.1 Minisyncoccota bacterium
TTCCAATATTCCACCAGGAATTGTCCCTGCACCAGACGGCGCGGCACGCCGTCAAAAATAATTCCCCGGTCCCGCGGGATCAAAGGAAGCTGATCCTTCAATACTTCGATGATGAGCTCATCCGAAAGCAACGTCCCGTGATCGATCGCGGATATTTTCCTTCCCAATGGCGAATCGCTCGCAAGGATCGCGCGCAGGGTTCCGCCCATCTCCCAAAATAAAAAACCGAGCTTTTCCGCCAGTCTTTTCCCCTGCGTCCCCTTGCCCGATCCCTGCGGCCCGGCAATAAAGATGATATTGTAGTCCATTGGTGGTTACACTATAACAAGAATTTTCAGAAGTTCAAAACATTAAAAAATGGTTAAATGCAATTTGACGAAAACAATGGTTGGTTTATTATAAAACCATGCTCGCGGGAGTCATTTGGACTCCCCACCGGACCACTGGTAGCGGGCATATCAAAAGACCGCTCATTGAGCGGTCTTTTGATTATAAATGCTTAAAAAATGCTTTTGCCCCATTTTGGTCTGCCTTATTATCACTACAATGCTCCGATCGTCCATCTTTTTTGTAACCGCCCAAAACCTTGTAAGAGTATTAGAAACATTCTCTTTATCTCTTTGAACAAGGACACTTCCTTCGTCACGGATGATGTTCTTCGCGTATCTCAAAAGTCTGAATCGCCTTATCTGATCGTCCTTTGATCGCCACTTCATTCCTCTTCTCATAAGATGTTCAAAACCGACCCGGTTGAAATTAATATACTCATTAAGTGCAGGGCACCAAACACGGCCAATTTTTGTGTAGAGTTCTCGAGCTTCTTGTTTTGTCTTTTTGTACCCTCGATCTTCGGTGGATGAATTTCCCATCAAACCACCATACTAAAAAGCCCATTAAAAATATCTTAAAAGAATCGAAGAAAATCAACAAGGCGCGAAGGCATCTCTTTTTCGGACTCTCATCGTCCTCGATGACCCGTCCGAAAAAGAGATGCCGAGCACTACTCTATGCCCTCATACTCCCTCACCGTCAGCTGCGAATCCACCTGCCGCATCGTTTCGAGCGCGACTGCGACGACGATCAGTAGCGCCGTGCCGCTGATCGTGACCACGGAAATACCCGTGATGGATTGCACGATGATCGGAAGAATTGCGATGATTCCCAGGAACGTCGCGCCGAACAATGTGATGCGGTTCACGATCCCGTGGAAATATTTCTCCGTGCTCTCGCCCGGTCGGATGCCTGGCACAAATCCTCCGCTTTGCTGAAGATTCTTCGCTACTTCCTCCGGATTGAACGTGATCGCGGTATAGAAATACGTAAAGATAAATACGAGCAGGAAGTAGAACACGCCATAGTAGAGCTGGTTCGCAACAAAGCCCTGCGCAAAGTTGCTTATCCTTAGCCCCCACGCCGGCGAGAAGAGCACCACAAGCTGCGCCAAAAACTGCGGGAAGAGCAAAACGGAAATGGCGAAGATCAAAGGAATCATGCCCGCCTGGTTCACTTTGAGAGGCAGATAACTCTGCGAGCCGCCATACATTTTGGTGCCCCGCACGCGCCGGGCATACGCAACGGGTATTTTTCGTTCGCCTTCATTCAGATATACGATGCCAGCAATAAGCAAAAACCCGACGATGATGAAGCCGAGGTACGCGGTCAAAAGCTGTGCGGTATATGACGCGAGCGCGAGGCCGACGGCCGAAGGGATGCGGCTGATGATACCGGCCAAGATGATGAGCGAAATGCCGTTACCTACCTTTTCTTCCGTGATCAGTTCGCCGAGCCAGAGCGCGATCATCGAGCCGCACGTGATCACGATGACGTTGCGGATCAGATCGAACGCATCCGGGCGCGGGATGACGCCCTGGGACATCAGCAAGCTAAGAAACCCGTACGATTGTACAAAGGCGAACGGCACGGTGAGCAGACGTGAATACTGATTGAACTTCGCCTGCCCGCGGGCGCCTTCCTCGTAATACATCTCCTTCATCTTCGGGAAGATGATCGTCATGAGCTGCATGACGATGGTGGACGTGATGTACGGGCCGACGCCAAGCATCACGACCGAAAGGTTCGCCAAGCCGCCGCCGGAGAAAAAGTTCAGGAATCCGAGCAATTGATTGGAGTTGAAATAGTTTTGCAACGCCTCCGCATTCACTCCCGGGATCGGAATCGCCGCGAGCACGCGGTACGCAACCAAAAGCCCCAATACGATGAGGATC
>DATKHM010000032.1:0-3179 GCA_035510235.1 Minisyncoccota bacterium
GTAGAGCAACTCCATGGTAAGGAGTAGGTCGCCGGTTCAATTCCGGCCAACGGCTCATCGTTAGATAGTTTCGCCGCATGCCCATGCGGCAGCCTTATTTTGAGTTATAATATAAATCCTATGCCTGAAGAAACTCCAACGTCAAAACCAAAAGTAAAGGATGTATTCCGTGAATACATACGCGAAGCGGCGCGATTTCCGTGGCTTCTCTCGGCCGCGTTGTTTGCCGCGATCCTTTCCCAGGTCGCGAGCCTTGTTTCCCCGCTCTACATGCGGCAGCTGTTCAATATCATCGCGGCGGGGCATCCGTCGTCGGACACCGAACATCAGCTGTTTGTGATCGTCGCCATCGTCGCCGGAATATCGATCGTGGGCTGGGCATCCCAGCGCGCGCAGACCTACAGCATCGTCTACCTTGAGGCGAACGCGATGGCGGATCTTTACGGCCGCGCATTCGATTATCTCATCAGGCATTCCTATCAGTTCTTCGTCTCGCGCTTCACGGGGACGCTGACACGACGGGTAAGCAGGTTCGCGTCGTCATTCGAGACGATCCTCGATTCGATCATCCTCAACTTCTTCCCAACGATCTTTTTTGCCGTCGGCGCGGTCGGCGTGCTTTTCTTCCGCAACCACATTCTTGGCATCGCGCTCGCGATCTGGGTGGTTGTGTTTGTGCTATTCCAGATCTTCGTCGCACGCCTGCGCCAGCCGCTCCGGGTCGCCCGCGCCGAAGCGGACAGCAAGGTATCGGGAACGCTCGCCGACGCGGTGGCGAACCAGAACACGATCGCATTGTTCTCGGGGAGCGAGCACGAAGCGGGATTATTCGGATCTGCGGTGGAACTCTGGCGCAAGGCGACCACAAGATCATGGACTGCGGATGAATTCATCTGGTCCATACAGGGGTTCCTGATGGTCGCCATTAACGTGGGGTTGCTTTACGGCGCGGTCATTTACTGGCAGAAGGGAATGCTTACGGTCGGCGATTTCGTGCTTATCCAGAGCTATCTCCTTGGACTCTTCGGCCAGCTGATGGGCATTAACTGGACCATCCGGCGATTCTACGACGCGTATGCCGACGCGGTCGAGATGGTGGAGATCCTCGATATGCCCCACGAAGTGCAGGACATTCCGAACGCGCCCGTGCTTGCGGTGAAGGAGGGAGAGATCGCGTTCAAGAATGTCAATTTCTATTTCCAAGAGGATCGTCCAGTGCTGGACGATTTCAGCATCACGATCCCGAGCCATCAGAAACTTGCGCTCGTCGGGCCATCCGGCGCGGGTAAAACGACGGTCACAAAACTTTTGTTGCGCCTTTACGATGTGATGGGCGGCACGATCGAGATCGATGGGCAGAACATCGCAAAGGTGACGCAGGACAGCCTTCGCGCCGCAGTTGCATTCGTGCCGCAGGAGCCGATCCTTTTTCACCGTACGCTCCTGGAGAATATTCGCTATGGCAAACGCGATGCTACGGAGGAAGAGGTGATAGAGGCGGCCAAGAAGGCGCATTGCCATGAGTTCATAGATGCGCTCCCCGAAAAATACGACACGTATGTCGGCGAGCGGGGGGTGAAGCTTTCGGGCGGCGAACGCCAGCGCGTCGCGATCGCCCGCGCGATCCTCAAGAATGCGCCCATTCTCGTGCTCGATGAAGCGACTTCCAGCCTTGATTCGGAATCTGAGGCGCTCATCCAGGACGCGCTGAACACGCTCATGCAAGGCAAGACCGTCATCGTCATCGCACACCGCCTTTCGACGATCATGCGCATGGACCGCATCATTGTGATCGAGGGCGGCAAGGTCGTCGCGGAGGGCACCCACGATGACCTTCTCAAACAGGGCGGTCTCTACAAGAAGTTATGGAGCATCCAGGCGGGCGGGTTCCGCGACGACCTTGCAGAAAAGTCCGGCACATAGTATCATCGTTCCCATGGCCAAGCTAAAACATGCCGATAGGTTGATCACGATGCGCTGCAGCGTCTGCAAGCGCCGTAATTATTACACCAATAAGAACAAGAAACTGGTGGAGCGGAAGATCGAGCTCCAGAAATTCTGCGACTGGTGCCGCGTCAAAACGCTCCACAAAGAGGCAAGGATCTCCGGAAAGTAACGATTGCCACCGGAAAAAATGCGCTTGTCCTCTTGTGGGGGCAGGCGCATTTTTAAAATCTGTATTACACTATTAAAAATAGGGGGCATCGTTCAGAGGTAGGACGGCGGTCTCCAAAACCGCTAACGTAGGTTCGATTCCTACTGCCCCCGCAAGACAGGACAGTTTTGCATAATTTGCATAAAAAGCATTTTGGTATCAGTGTTTTGTAAGGTACGAACCTGCAAAAGCTCGTTTTCGATTTCTTCTTTGTTTTGCATGATCATCTTGAAGGGATAATGCAACTCTATGCTGATTTTCTGGTCTGAAAGGTAGAGGTACGAACCGAGTGATGAGAAGATTTCTCGACGCGCTTCTCTATCACCATTTGCAAAATAATATCTCGCATACTTTGCAAAACTGAATGTCCGCTCCGTTAAATCGAGCCAGCGATCCTTCTCGGCGGCCTGATGGTTCAAATCGTTTTCAAGTTCAAGCTTCCGCTTCGTGAGATCGTTTTTTAAGGCCTTGAATTCATCCGCACTCAAAAGTTCACCGGTTTCATTTTCTGGAGCGGTATATTTGAGCGTAAGCACGCCAAGCTGCTTCCTCACGCTTTCAAGTTCTTTTTGCTTATTAGTAAAGACAGTTTCCTGCGCGATGTGTTCATTGGATCGGTAATCGTGCAAATATCGGATCGCCCAATCTTTGAATTTTTCCGTGATCTCTAGTTTCGAGAGCGCAAAGTCGATCTGCCGCCAGAGCTCATGTTCTTCGATTGATTTCTCATGGCACGGCGTTTTACTCCGCTTCGTACAGTGATAATACAAGTAATGATGCACATTGCCGTTCTGCTGCGTCTTCGTCCTCTGCTCGGCGGTAATCGCGGAGCTACATGAACCGCAGCGTAATATGCCAGTGAATTCAAATTCGTGCTTTTTGTAGCGCGGCGCATCCTTACGCGTGATATATTCCTGTACCTTATCTTCTGGCGTAGTGATCGCTCAATTCTTTTTTCGATACAATTTTCAGATGATACAGTTCGCAAATTTCATTGAGTATCTGATTTTCTCTTTTCTGCGCC
>DATKHM010000033.1:0-5146 GCA_035510235.1 Minisyncoccota bacterium
TTCATGGGTACCTTATCCATCTCGGCGCAGTGCTCGATTTCGATGGCGAGGAATGGTGGGTGAAATTAAAAAAAGAAGGTGTCGTCAAAAATTCCGGTGAACTCGACACGATGCCGCGCAACCGGTTCATCAAACAATCTCCGCCGAAATATCTCTGGGCGATCGGCGCCGGCATCCTCGTGCTCATTTATCTCGCCTTCCAGGCGCCGCGCATCTTCGGAAGACCGACGCTCACCGTGATCTCTCCGGATGCAAACCCGTACACGACGGCGTCGAGCACGATCACCTTGGCCGGCACCGTGAGCGGGGCGGACTCGCTCTATCTCGTAGGCGCGAACGGCGAGACTGAACCGATCATCATCGCCGCCGATGGATCCTGGCAGAAAGGAGTACTGCTCGGCGCCGGCCCCAACCCGTTCGAGATCTCCGCAAAGAAATTCCTCGGCGGCGAAAGAACCATCACGGAGCAGATATTCTACCAGCCGGCGGGCGCCGCGACCTCAAGTTCGGGCGGCAACCCGGCCTCCCCGGACAGTGCCCCGGCAACCAGTTCAACCTCCGCTTTTTAACCTATTCTTAATCCTTTCTTAATATAAATTTAACGCTGGCTCTGATATAATGAAGCACATGAAAATAAATAAAAAAACGCAGGAGGCGCCGGATCACAAGGTGAGCGCCCACAAGGCCCAGGCAGAGAAAAAAACCAGCACGAAGGAGTTCGACGAACTTCTCTCATCGCTCCAGGATAAGTTCGGCGAAGGCGCGATCATGAAACTCGGCGATGTGAGCCGCGTGGACGTCGCGGTCGTCCCGACCGGATCATTCTCCCTTGACCTCGCACTTGGCGTCGGAGGCCTTCCGCGCGGCAGGATAACGGAGATCTTCGGACCCGAATCGAGCGGAAAGACCACGCTCGCGTTGAACGTCATCGCCCAGGCGCAAAAGCAGGGCGGCAAAGCGGCATTCATAGATGCGGAGCACGCGATGGACCCCGAATACGCCGCTAAGCTCGGCGTGAACGTGAATGAACTTTTGATATCGCAACCCGACAGCGGTGAGGAAGCCTTGAACATTTTAGAAAGCCTCGTTCGCTCGGGAATCATCTCCGTCGTCGTCGTGGATTCCGTCGCGGCACTCACACCCCGGGCGGAGCTTGAAGGCGAGATGGGAGAACAGCACGTCGGCCGCCAGGCGAGGATGATGGGGCAGGCGCTCCGCAAACTCACCGCGATCGCGAACAACAGCCAGACGCTCATTATTTTCATCAATCAGCTCAGAATGAAAATCGGCATCATGTTCGGCAATCCGGAAACGACGCCGGGCGGGCGGGCGCTCCCCTTCGCCGCGTCGGTGCGCATCGACATCCGCCGCATCGCGCAGGTAAAGAAAGGAGAGGCGGTGGTAGGCAATCGCGTAAAGGCGAAGGTGGCAAAAAATAAAGTCGCGGCGCCCTTCAAGTCGGCGGAGTTCGATATCTTGTTCGGGGAAGGGATCTCGTACGAAGGCGACGTGCTGAACGCCGCGGTCGCGCATGGCGTGGTCAAGAAATCCGGCGCGAGCTTTAGCTACAACGGGGAACGTTTGGGGGTGGGATTCGAGAATTCAAAAACAAAGTTAAAAGAAGATAAAAAACTTCTTGAAGAAATAAAAAAGAAGACCGCGGAGGCATTCAAGAGTGGCGACGGGGCCGTTGATAAAGCGGTACCAGAAGAAAAAGAGTAGTTCTATCCGTACAGTCAAAAATAAAAAAGGCGCTGACGTGCCGAACTATCATCCTCAGGGAGGTGTTCCCGTCTGTTTTATTTTGCGAAGATGGTGTAAGCGAAATACGCGACCACTCCGATCGCGAGAATCGCAACCAGCGTGACGATCACTATCGGCACGATATTAGGGCCAGAATCGGCCACCGGAGTAAACTCCTGTGCGGCCGGAGCGGAAACCGGTGCCGATGAAAGATCGGGCGCGAATGAACTGGTTCTTGCCACCGCTGGCGGAGGCGGCGGCGCTGGAATCGAAAAAGAACCAAGATCCGGCATCGGCGTCTGACTCGAAACCGGCGCTTTGTATTCTCTCTCCAGCGACAATCCCGAGACCGCCACATTCTGGAACGACGGCGCCCCTCCCCCACTCTTCATCATTGAATCGATATCGGATCGCATCGTGCGAATCTTTATCTCCGACGGCGGAGGCGGCGGCGCGTTCGTTAAAACTTTACTCAGAGGATTATCCATATATCGTTATTTTATCATAAAAAGGGCCGCCCCATAATGGAGCAGCCCTTCGCTGGCGAACTATCATCTGCCAGGAGCCAGCGACCGCACTATTTTTATGCCTGCTCCATTTGCTTCAGCGACAATCCAATCTTTCCGTTCTCCGCTTTGATGATCTTTGCGCGGACATGGTCGCCGAGATGAACGACATCCTCCACATTTTTTACGAATCCCTGCTTAAGCTCGGAAACGTGGATCATGCCGTCGTTGCCGCCGCCGAGATCGACGATCGCGCCGAACTCGAGGATCTTTACGATCGGGCCTTCCACGATCTCACCCACTTTCCATTCCTTCGTCATGCCGAGGATCTCTGCGACTGCCGCCTCTACCTTTGTGAGGTCGGTGCCCGACACGAAGACGCCGCCGTCCTCTTCTATATCAATGCCGGCCAGCTCGTACTTGGCGATGAGGCCGTTGATCATCTTGCCGCCCGGACCGATGACCGTGCCGATCTTACCCGGGTCGATCTTGAACTGCCGGATCTTCGGAACGAACTGCGAGATCGCCGTGCGGGGCGCGGGGAGCGTCGCTTTGATCGTCTTCAAAATATGGATGCGCGCATCGCGGGCCTGCGCAAATGCTTTTTCGAGCAATTCGATCGTGAGGCCATCAACTTTGACGTCCATCTGCATGCCGGTCACGCCGTCGTCGGTGCCCGCAACCTTGAGATCCATGTCGCCATGGTGATCTTCGGGGCCCTGAATGTCGGTCAGCACTTTGTAATTATTAACGTCGGCGGTGCCGTCCGCGTTGAACGCCATCATGAGTCCCATCGCGATGCCCGCGGCCGGCTTCTTGAGCGGTACGCCGGCGTCCATGAGCGAAAGCGCAGCGGCACATACCGTCGCCTGCGACGACGAGCCGTTCGACGACATGATCTCCGAAACGACGCGGATCGTGTACGGGAACTCTTCCTTGCTCGGGATCAACCGCTCGAGTGATTTGCGCGCGAGGTTGCCGTGGCCGATCTCGCGGCGCCCGGGGCCGCGGAACGAGCCAACTTCCCCCACCGAGAACGGCGGGAAGTTATAGTGCAGCATGAACCGGCGCTTGCCGGTGGTCTCCATCGTTTCGATCATCTGCTCGGCTCCGGGCGCCGCGAGCGTCGTCACTGCGAGCGCCTGCGTGTTGCCGCGGACAAACAACGCGGAGCCGTGCGTGCGGGAAAATAATCCCACTTCCGCGTCGAGGGCGCGCACCTCGTCGAGCTTGCGGCCATCGGGGCGCCGCTCTTTTTCAAGAACGTTCTTGTGAACAACATCGTTCACCATTTCCTCAAAGAGAGATTCAACCGCTTTCCAGTTTATCTTTTCCTTGGACTCCGCGAATTTTTCTTTGATGTGAAGATTGAGAGCGTGGTTCAGCGCGCCGACCGCGGTCGTGTGCTCCACTTTCGTAGGCTGATAGATTGCCGCCTCCAGCTTGTCCGCCAAAAACGTAGTCACTTCCGCTTTGAGCTCGGTGTCGGGCGTGACGAGTGCAACTTCCGCCTTCGGCTTGCCGATCTCCTTTCGGATACTTTCCTGGAATGCGATCAGCTTATTGATCTCTGTCTGCGCCAATTTGAATCCCGCGACGACGTCTTTTTCCTGTGCATCCAAACCGCCAAGCTCGATCATATTGATGCGATCCTTGGAACCGGAGACGAACGCGTCGAAGATCGGCAGGTTCGGCTCGACGACGGCGCTGTTGTCCGGATTGATCACAAACTGCTTATCGGCGCCCCCCGCGGGAGCGCTCGCAGTCTGCGCGACACGCACGCCGGCAACCGGTCCGTTCCACGGGATGTCGGAGATAAAGAGCGCGGTAGAAACGCCAAGTAAGCCGACGAATTCCGGATCGTTCTGTTCGTCAATCTGCAACACCGTCACGACCACCTGGATCTCGCGGCGCATCTTGTCGTTGAAGAGCGGCCGGATCGTGCGGTCCACCAGGCGACCGGCCAAAATGGCCTCTTCGGATGAGCGCCCTTCGCGGCGCACGTAGCGGCTGCCTAAAATTTTTCCGGCAGCATAAAATTTTTCTTCATAATCCACTTTGAGCGGCAGATAATCGAGTTCTACGTCCTTGCGGCCCATCACCGCGGTCGCAAGCACGACGGTCTCGCCATACTTTGCAATCACTGCGGCGTTCGCCTGCTCGGCGAGCGCAGAAACTTCTATAGTCAACGTCTTCCCCGCGATCTCAACAGAAAACTGCTTTTTTTCTAACATTTATTTTTAGTAAAGCACGAACCCAGAGAGTCTTGTCATCCTGAGCTTTAGGAAAGATCTTTCGATCTCGCGCAAAGCTCGGAATGACATCCCTTTTATCGCGCTTCGGTTAATTTAATTTTTTATTCCTCGCACTATATCTCGGCTTCATGATCGCGCGCGGGACGGTCTCAATATTTACGAACTCATCCGCGGCTTCCACTATTTTTGACGATGCACTTCTCCGAAACGCGGCGACCTCGACCACTCGCCCGCCTCCCCATTTTACATAATTGATCAATGGAATATAATCGCCATCCCCAGTCACAAGAATGATCACGTCGAGGAACGGCATCATGCGGATAACGTCCACCGTGAGGCCGACGTCCCAGTCTCCCTTCTTCATGCCGCCGGCATAGATCTGTAGATCTTTCATGCGAAGTTCAAGCCCGGCTTTTTCCAGCGCTTCAAAAAAACTGGATTCGGAAGAAGCGCCGCCGCTCGTGTCGCCGTTGCCGTTCGAAGCCGACCCTGGCGCAAGCGAAACCGCCGCAGCCTGATCCTTTTCCGCCATGCGCGCGTGTCCGCGCGCCTGCTGGGGTTCCACGCCTTCGCTGCGCACCACATACGCCATGGCGCGAATGAGCTGGCGCCCGCCCACGAGGTGCTTGATGAGCTCCGCGT
>DATKHM010000034.1:0-5040 GCA_035510235.1 Minisyncoccota bacterium
GAGTAATTATGAAAATCGGAGTTTTCTTGATAAGTGTTCTCGCTCTTCTGCCGTTTGCGGCAGAGGCACAACGCGGCTCGGCTGGTGGCCATGCGACGAGTGGCGGCCACTACTCGGCGCCGGCCCGCGGCAACTACCAAACAAGGCCCGCTGCAAGGCCTCAACAAGGGCAAGCGGTCGCCCGCAATCCACAACCATTTGGCAGTAATCGCATTGGCCCGATAGCTCCACGGCCCTTTCCCAACCGGAACGAACAACTTCGGAGGGGCTATTCCATTCCCATAACGACAGTCCGCCGCCCCATTTGGTGGGGCGGTGGCCTTTATCTTGGGATCGGCTACGCGCCTGGGTGGTATTATTACCCAGCGGCAACACTTCCCGGCTACTGGTACGGAAACAGCCAGATGGCGTATCGGTACGATTCTGAGCCATACATCATGAATTCCGGCGTTAAATTCGATTTGGCAGAGATTGCCGAAGCGGACCGCCGGGCAGTTGAAGATGGCCTTGTATATCTCTCCGAGAAAGGCGGGGAGAAAGGCTATCTAGGTAGTGTAAAAGACTTTTCCGGGAAAAGGAGTAAGGCGTTACCTCTTGACCCGGGAAACTATGACATCCTGGTCGCGCTCGCGGATGGTCGCGAGTTCGACATGAGGAGCATCATCGTCCAAACGCAACGTGTAACGAAGGTAGAACTTCGCTTCGACAAGGCGCCAGCGGAAGAAAAGCAAACTGCCGGAACGCTTCCGAATCCCGTCCGACAGGGCCTCACTCCTGCCCCGCCTCCAAAGCCATAAACAAAGTTGTTCTTTCTCCTTTCTGTTTCCCCCTTGCCCGCTTGATCGAATCAGATTGAGCGGGCTTTTTTTCGCCCGCATGGAGCGATATAATGCGAGGGACGTGTATACTAATATTATTTTTTCATGATCGCACTCGGCATTGACCCGGGAACCCGGAGGATAGGATATGGCGTGGTCGAATGCAATGGCCCGGCGATCGCGTTTGTTGCGGCGGGGATCCTCGAGATAAAAACCGACGACGACGTGTCGGCGCTTGAGGAAACTAAAAAAGGGATCGACGCGCTTATTAAAAAACATCGGCCGGACGTGGTGGCCGTTGAAAAGATTTTTTTTGCGAAGAACACCAAGACGGCGCTCGCGGTGGCGCAGGCGCGCGGCGTTATTATGCTTGCAACAAAAGAGCGCGGTGTTCGTATAAAGGAATACACCCCGAACGAGGTGAAGTCCGGAGTGGCAGGATATGGCTTTGCTGATAAAAAAGCGGTGTTGAAGATGGTTCGCCTCATCCTTGGCAAAAAAGACCTTGCGGTGATCGACGACGCAAGCGACGCCCTTGCGCTCGCCATCTTATCCACAGGTGACCGGTTGCTTGACAGCACGCGATGATACAATATACTGGTTGAAAAATAAAAAGGTCGTTAAATACTGGCAATTATGTTGACTGAATTATTTCCATCAAAGCTCGAGTTTCGCGGATTGAGCGACGAGGACGAAGATGATCCTACCGTCATCGGAAGCCCCGATCTTGACGACGAAGATGAAGACGATGATGATCCCGCCGACAACGGCGATGCTGATACGCCCGACGAGATCGTCGATCCGGTAGAGTAAGCATGAAACACCCACACTCCTTCTGGAGTGTGGGTGTTTTTGTTTTGTGAAAGAGGTAAAATAAAGGGACGTTTTTCTTTTATGAAAAGTGACCCGAAGCCAAGTCTGCGAAAAAAAAAGAAGCGGTACACTAAAATCCTCCAGATCATAGGGATTGTGGTGGTAGCCCTGGTAATCATCCTGTGTTTTGCGGTGCTTTATTTTGCAAAGACCGTTCCCTCCATTCAGGAAATCGGCAGTCAGCAGATCAGCCAGTCTACAAAGATCTATGACCGAACGGGGACCATCCTGCTCTACGATATAGACAACGGCCAGCACCGGACGCTGGTCCCGTTCGATCAGATTCCGCAGAGCGTCAAGGATGCGACGATCGCCATAGAGGATCAGAATTTTTATAACGAGCCGGCATTCGACATCAAAGGCATTCTCCGGGCGCTCTTCGTGGACATCACCACCCGTTCATTTGCGGAAGGCGGATCGACGATTACCCAGCAACTCGCGCGGACCGCGTTCCTTACGCTCGACCAGACGGTCTCGCGCAAGATCAGAGAATTCATTCTTGCGGTCAAGTTGAACGAATACTATTCAAAAGACCAGATCCTTGCGCTGTATTTGAACGAAGTTCCTTACGGCCCGAATATTTCCGGCGTGGGCGAAGCGGCCGAGGATTACTTCGGAGTTTCCGTAGGGCAGCTCAACATCGCGCAAAGCGCGGTGCTTGCCGCGCTTCCGCAGGCGCCGACGTATTATTCCCCGTGGGGCACGCACGTGGACGAACTACTCCAACGCCAGCAATTGGTGCTCCAGCAGATGTACAACACCGGGAAGATCACAAAAGCTCAGCTGACCGCGGCGCAAAATTTCAAGATCGTATTCCAGCCGCAGTCGGAAGACGGAATAAAGGCGCCGCACTTCGTAATGGCGGTGGAAAATTATCTTGTCCAAAAATATGGCGAGAACGAGGTTGATAGCGGCGGCCTTAAAGTGATCACAACGCTCAATTGGACGATGCAGCAGCAAGCGGAGACGGCGGTCACGCAAGGCGTCGCGCGCAACACGCAGCTCTATCAGGCAACGAACGCCGCGCTTGTGGCCCAAGACCCCACCACGGGGCAGATCCTGGCGCTCGTAGGCTCGGCAAATTACTTCGACGAGGCGAATGATGGCAATTTTGACGTGGCGACGCAGGGCCTGCGCCAACCAGGCTCTTCGCTCAAGCCATTCGTCTACATGACGGCGTTCCAGATGGGATACACGCCTGACACGATCCTATTCGATGTTCCCACTGAGTTCAGCACTAATGCCCAATGCCCCGCCGTCCCCAACTTCAATTCAACAAACACCAATTGTTTTCACCCGCAGGATTTCGAAGGTACGTTCGCCGGCCCGCTCACCGTCCGCGATGCGCTCGCGCAATCGGTGAATGTGCCGGCGGTAAAGATGCTCTATCTCGTGGGCGAAGAGAACGCGATCCAGAATGCCTACAACTTTGGTCTCACCACGCTGACCGATCCGGCGAGCTATGGTCTCTCTCTTGTGTTGGGAGGCGGCGCCGTGCGGCTTATCGATCTCACTGAGGCATACTCCGTGCTCGCAGACGATGGCGTGAAGCATGCGCAAACGATGATCCTCTCGGTGCAGGACGCCAACGGCAACACACTGGAATCGTATCAGGACCAGACGTCAACAGTAGCCGACGCACAATCGGTAAATTTAGTGAATGATATTCTTTCCGATGCCGCGGCGAGGGCGCCACTCATGGGAGCGAGCCAGGGCCTCACCGTCTTCCCCGGATACGACGTGGCGCTCAAGACCGGAACGTCGAATAATTACACCGATGCGTGGTCGATGGGATACACGCCGTCACTCGTTGTGGGTGTTTGGGCGGGAAATAATAATAATGCGCCGATGCAAAAAGCGGGATCAAGCATTTTGGCGGCGGTGCCGATGTGGAATGCATTCATGACCCAGGCCCTCCCCGAAGTGCCGAACACTACCTTCGTCCAACCCAACGCCACGACTTCCACCAAACCCGTCTTCAATGGGCAATATGTCATCAACGGACAAGTGCACGATATTCTCTATTACGTCGACAAAAGCGACCCCACCGGACCAGATCCAACCGACCCGGCGGCAGATCCGCAATATAACAATTGGGAGACTGGGGTGGAAAACTGGGCGAGGGCGAACGGATACGATAATTAAAATCACAATCGTTTTTGGGGTCGCGTCGTTTTCTACTGAAAACGCGCTACGTCTCGGCGCCTTCGCGCCTCCGACATACCCCAAAAACGCTTATGATTTTAATATAGGTTTTAAGACGTAGAAATACGAACTGTCGCTTACGGAACGGATAAGCGCGGGACCAGCGTCCTCTTGTAGTCCTAAAAATACATCCTGCGTCTTGATGCTCTTCATCGGATCGGAGAGATAGCGCCAGTTGAAAAATACCTCCGGAATGTCGCCCTTTATCTTCGCAGGAAGGATGTGGTTGTTCTCACCGAGCGCCTGGTCGGCGGAGCTGATCTCGATCGCTTTTTTATTCTGATGGATCTTGATCTTCACCTCGCTGTTTTTCTGCCCGAACACGCCGGCAAGCTTTATGGCATTTAAGAACTCGTCCCGCTCCACCACGATCTCCGCTGCGAACTCTTTTGGCACGATGGCGGAATAATCCGGGAAACTGCCTTCCACGAGGCGCGAGATCATTTCGGTCTGGTCGGTTTTGAACAATACCTGATTCTCGTCCTGGTATATGCGCACCACCTCTTCGTCGCGCATGATCCGCGCAACCTCAAGGCTCGTTCGCAGGGGGATGAGTATTTTGAATGACTCTTTCTTTTTTGTGGTAAAAACACTTGAGGGAATTGATTTTTCGGCCAGACGGAATCCGTCCGTTGATGCAAGCACTAAGCTCTCTAATGAAAAATTAAATAAAACGCTGTTTAATTCCGGCCGTAGATCCGAATACTGCGATGCTACGGTAACTTGTTGGATTGCTTCCTTAAGAAAGGCGTTTTTTATCTCGATATAATTTTCAGTATTTTTGATCTTCGGCGTGATGGGAAAATCATCAGCGGGCATCCCATTGACCACCGCGCTGTAATTATCCGTTGCGACCTCTAGGTTGTTTCCTTTCTTCTCAAAATTCAGTCGGTCGCTTTGGATGTTCCCGATCAGGCTCGAGAAAAGGGATAAGGGGATGGTTATTTTTCCGTCTTCGATCACCTTTCCCGCAACGCGATGGGTGATCGCTATCTCGAGATTGGTGGCGGTAAAGGTGATGATATTGTTTTCCGCCTCAATGAGGATATTTTTCAATATCGGCAGATTGGTGTTTTCTCCGACCGCTTTCTCGATCGTTGAAAGCGCATCTTTGATGTTTGCCCGTATCGCGATGAATTTCATC
>DATKHM010000035.1:0-8132 GCA_035510235.1 Minisyncoccota bacterium
GATCCGCTCGTTCATCGCGCGCGAGATAAAAGCTTCCGACACCGATGCCAAACTCGGATGGCTGCTCGTCGTGAGCACGATCCCTGCGGGCATCATCGGTTTGCTTCTGAAAGATCAAATTACCGGATCGTTTTTATCACCGCAATCGGCAGCGATATTCCTCGCGCTGAATGGGCTGCTGCTTTTGCTCGCCGAGCGATTGCGGAAGCGGGCAAAGACGAGCGCCGCGGCAGCGAACACGCAAACGCCCCTAGAAAGTGTTGAGAATAATGACACGCGAATCGCCAAGCAACTCTCGTTCTGGCAATCATTCAAAGTCGGCATCCTGCAAGTACTCGCGCTCATCCCCGGATTCTCGCGCACCGGATCCACGCTCGCGGGCGGCTTGATGGTGGGATTATCGCACGAGGACTCACTTCGCTATTCTTTCTTACTTGCCACGCCGATCATCGGCGCGGCGGCGCTCCTGGAACTCCCGCCACTGCTTACATCAGGGAATAGCGCGCTGATCACTGTCTCTGTGGCGGGCGCCGCCGCCGCCGCCATCGCGGCGTGGTGTTCGGTCAAGTTCCTCACACGCTACTTTAAGACGAATAATCTCACGCCGTTCGCGATATATTGTTTGGCAGTCGGAATCGTAAGTCTTATTATTCTTCGCTAATCGGAGATGATTGTCGTACTTTACGAAACCTTCTTCGCACTCGCAAACCAGGCATAAATAAGCAACGCCAGACCGACAACGAGCGACGCGATGCCATGCTTGATGTGCGGCGATGCCATGGCGGCGTCGTAGCCTGGCAGGAACATCGGCAGCATATCGGCAGGCGTTACCCAGTAGAATATCGCCAACACCACAAACGCGAGGCCGAACACCACCGCAAGAATCGTTAATGTTTTTTTCATAAATATATCTTATCTATTATAGCACCACGTGAATTCCTCGCCGGGCGTGACCGATTTCATGATAGGATGGCCTGTTTCCTGAAAGTGCTTCGTCGCGTGTTTGTTCTTGGAACTGTCACAGCATCCCACGTGCCCGCACGTGAGGCACATGCGCAGATTCACCCAGGTATCCCCGGTCTTTATGCAATCTTCGCACACCGTGATGTCCTTCGGATGGACGTCGCGGATCTGGTCTTTGTGGGTACAGGTCTTTTCAGGCATGGATTTATTATACCACGAGGGATATTACGCAATGGACAGGGGCGTCCCCTTGACCATATATAAGCATATGCTAATATGTATGTATGTCCGATCTCTGCAAGGAAATAAACAAGTTCGGTAAGGGCGTCGGGAACGCCGCGCGCTATCGTATCATTGAGGCACTCCTCAAGGGCCGGAAGACCGTGAACGAGCTCACCCGTATCGTGAAGCTCTCCCAGCCGGCGGTGTCCCAGCATTTGAAAACCCTCAAGGCGTGCGATCTCGTGATTGACGAACGGAGTGGTAAAGAGGTCTTCTACGCACTCAATACGGAATATACCCTCAGACTCCTTCATAACCTTGTAAACGATATGAACAAACAAAGAAAAAAGTCGATTTCGTTAAAAAAATAATCAAAATAAATTATTAAAACCATGTTAAAAATAAAAGTCATTTTGGGAAGCATTCGCGAGGGCCGTTTCGGCGACAAGCCGGCGAAGTGGATATTCGAAAAAGCCAAGGCGAAAGGGCTCGACGTGGAGCTGTTGGACCTTAAAGATTATCCCCTGCCCATGTTTGCCGAGGCGCAAGTTCCAGCGGCGGTGAGCGGAAATTATCCGAACGAAGTGGCGAAAAAGTGGGCGGCGAAGATCGGCGAGGCGGACGGATTTATTTTCGTGACGCCGGAATACAACCACGGATATCCTTCCGTGCTGAAGAATGCACTCGACTTCATCTTCGGCGAATGGAACAACAAGCCCGGAGCGTTCGTGGGATATGGCGTAAATGGCGCAGCCCGGGCGGTAGAACAGCTCAAGCAGGTGGTCAACAGCAATCTCTAGATCCATCCCGTACCGATGGGGGTCAGCATGAACAACCCTTGGGGCTTGGTCAACGCGGAAGGCGCCTTCGATACTTCTTCATTTGAAAAAGCCGGCGACGCGATGCTCAATCAGCTTGTGTGGCTCGGCGAGGCGCTGAAGAGTGCCCGCGCGGCGAAAACCGTATAGCATCGCTTTCTTCTAAGAATAAAAAATCCCTCTCATATGAGAGGGATTTTTTATTCTTGCTCGATCTTCGTCTTTATCTCCTTGAATTCGTTCTCCACCTCAACGAGCCGCGCTTTGCTCAACTTTATCAATTCCCCCGCCTGCTTTACCTTATCCAAAGCTTGTTCCACATCGAGCTCTTCTTGAGAATCGAACCATTCGAGAATAGCGGCGATCTCTTCCAGATGATGTTTAAAACTTTTTGTTTCTTTTTTTGGCATGATAGATTATATCTTCTCAACTTTTGTAGCAATGGCTCCATCGGAAAATTCCACACTCAATACATCGCCTATCTCTATTTCTTTGGAACTTCTCAGAATCTTACCATGCTGCCGGGTTATAGAATACCCCAATTTCAGTTGGCGGCGCGGGTCATTAAGTTTGAGAAATTTTTCCGCGGATAAAAGCCTTTCTTTGGCGCTTTCAATCTGCCATATGGTGTGATCAAGAACCGAAGCGAGCGCCATGCCAAGATCTGCCCGAATGCGCTTTATCTCCTGCTCAACACGTACGAGAATACCCGTGAACTGTTGAAGTTTAACTCGTGCCTCTTCCCATGACCGGCTGAGCAAATGCGCGGCGGCGGTTGGCGTGGAGGTCATGCAGTCGGCGGCGAGCGCCATGAGCGGCACATCCTGGTCGTGGCCGATGCCCGCGATCACCGGCACCGGAAAGTCGATGACCTCGCGCACGAGCGCCTCGTTATTGAATGCCTGCAATGATTCGAGCGAACCGCCGCCGCGAATGATCACGAGCGCCTCAATGCCGGTGCCGCGCGAACCGGTGTCTTCCACGATCTCCCGCATCGCGCGCATCGCCGCGAGCAATGGCGCCGCCGCCTGTGCTCCTTCCACGCGCGAGTCGATCACGTTCACTTTGAATCCAAACTTTCCAAGATTATTTTCAAAATCGTGGATGACCGCGCCTTTCATCGAAGTGATAACGCCGATGCGAGTCACATAATCCGGCAGCGTGCGCTTGCGCTCCGCGGCGAACACGCCTTCCGCCTCCAGTTTTTTACGCAGATCGTCATATGCTTTCTTCAACGCACCTTCACCCACCAGTTCCACCGTGTCGGCCACAAACGATAGCCGTCCGTTGTTTGGGTATACGTTCGGGTGACCGTTCAGGATCACTTCCATGCCGACCTCGAGCGCAATGCCGCACAACTGATAGTTCCGCGCCCACATGATGGCATCGAGCGAACCGGGATTCTCTTTGTCTTTGACACTAAAGTAAACATGGCCCGAAGCCGCGCGTTTGAGCTCGGAGATCTCGCCAACGATCCGCGCCGACTGCGCCTTAAAGAAGACATTGAGCAGCTCAATATATTCCGCGATCGTGAAAACTTTATCCTCCGCGCCGAGTGGCGTGCCGTTCGTCATGATAAATTTTTCTCATGCTGTGCCCGCTTGTTAAAGTAAGCGCAGTAATCGCAATCCACGCTCGCGGCCGGGATCTTTTCATCTATTAAGCACTTATGCAGATTCACAATCGTCTGCTCGATCCAATCGGTATTGCCAACATAGGGAATCACTTTGATATCGAATTCTAACTTGCCGTCGAATGCGGGCGCATCCGCGTCGCCGTTGCAGTAGACGAAGTAGCCGATCGGCGAAACTTTGAAATCATTCTTCCGGAACAACCATTGATAGATTTCCATCTGCCGCTTGTAGCCGTCCTGCCACTCGGCGTCGAGCGAAACCTCTTCCGTCTTTGACGTCGCCTTGTAGTCCACGATGATCAGCTCGCCCGTCGGCGCCACCCATACGTCGTCCACTCCACCGCGAATGAGCAGATTGGTAGGCTCATGCAAAAATTGTATTCCGCGGCGGAGAGAATCGCGCCACGCGTCGAGTTCTTTGTGCGCATATGGCACGGCGTCGATGTCGTATTCTTTCATCAGTGGATGCGCGGTGCCCGCGGCGCGATGAATATCGAACTCTTTTTTGAGCAACGTATCGACGGCACTGTTCAGGCTGAACGGAAATCCCGGCGGGCGCCCGGTGCCGAGCCGCTTATCAATATAGAAACATCGCGGGCATTGCACAAAGAGATCGATGCCGCTGCGGCTGACCGTAAACGGTTCATGCGATTTCGGATCGAAGAGATTGCGTGACCGCTGGGGATTATAATAGGTGGACATAAGAGGATGGCGTGAATCTATTATAACAGGATTTAGGTTTCGAGTGCTTAAAAATATCGGCGAGGCAAAGAATGCCGACGAGACGTACTGGCAAGTACGTTGAGGAGGCGTGATGAAGCCGTAGCCATATTTTTAAGCAGGAGTAATCAAGCAATGCACAACCACAACTAAAAACACCAGCGCAACGCTGGTGTTTTTAGCAAATCCCGTCAGATTTCTGGCGCAACAGCCAGGTGGGTGAGCTCAACTGCGGCCCACGGGCGGCAGAGATAATCGCTCTCCCTATTAATATTGTTTGATCCGAAATCTGCGCGGGATCTATATTCATTATACCACCACCCTGGAAAAAGCTATCAAATTGCAGTAGAATCATCCTGCAATGAAACTCCAGACACGAAAACGCATATTTTATGCGTTTTTTCTCCTTTTTCTCGTGATTGGCGCCGCTGTTATACTCTATGCCGAGGGATGGCGGATCAACCTTTCCACACTTGAGGCCGAAAAGGCCGGGGGTATTTACGTTCGGTCATTTCCTGACAATGCCCAAATTACCCTTAACGGCAAATCCATCCCGAACCAATCCGAATTCCTGAGCCGCGGGACGTTCATCTCCGGCCTCTTTCCAAAAACCTATACCCTCCAGCTCGCGGCGGTCGGGTATGACGCGTGGACCGAAAGCGCGGCGGTCGTTCCGTCGCTCGTCACCGAAATGAAGTATGCCGTGCTCGTGCCGAAGGCGGCGATCAGCGTGGCGACGAGCGGCGCGGTAAGCGATTTCTTCGAAGTCGGCGGGAACGTCGTCGCGACGGATCCGAGCGGCACGATCACTTTGCTTGGCAAGACCGTCGGATATGGCACCATAGTAAGCCACAGCGCCGATCTGAAGACCACGATCATCCGATCGGTCAGCGCAAGTACCGGAGCGACGATATACTCGTTCTACGATTTTACGGATGCCACGAGCACCAACCTCTCCGCAATCCTCAGGCAAGCGGGTATCGGAGTAACGCCGACGACAAATCTGTTCGTCGACCCCTATGATGATACGGGCATCATTGTCCAGACCTCCGCAAAAATCGTGGAGCTTGACTCGGGCACACGCCGCGTGACGGCAATAGAAACCGCTCCCACAGGAGAGGCGATCGAATCTCCGATCGCCGTCTCCTCGTCGGTTATGGCATGGGCGAACTATACTATCAAGTCAGGGCCAGCAGGCACATCCCAAATAATGATCTATGATAAATTTTCCGGCGATATGATCGACGATTCGCTCACCGTCCCCGGTCCCGTGAAACAACTTGCATGGTTAAGCAATAATGTCCTCGGCATCCTCGAAAGCAACAACACGCTGTATCTTTATAATGTACCGAACGAACAGCTTTCCACGCTCGCCGATGATGTAAAGGAGTTCTACCCCACCACTGACGGTTCCGCGCTCGCCGCGCTTGAGTACCACAGCCTTGAGATCTTCTCCTTCACTACGCAGGATTATTATCGCTTCGATCTTCCACAAGCCGCGGATGTACAGGGACTCATCTGGTATAAAGACGAAACGCACCTCTTCGTGCAATATCCCGACCATGTCGCCTTCCTGGATTTCGCCGACACGAATCTAAAAAATCTCACCACTATCGCTACGGGAACAGATGCATCCTACGACCCGCAGGAAAATTCATTATATCTTATCGATCCCGCACAGAAGCTCCTGCGGTTCGACTTTCCAAATTAGACTAGTCAACTTTTAAGAACTGATTTCCTAACAACTGATAGGTCGAGGTCACCGCCGGCGCATCGCCAGTCTGCATATTCATGATAAGCTCGCCCGAAACGATGTTATGGGAATTTATTATCGGGAGCGTATTGCCTAAGAGATAGTCCGCGATATTGAATAGGATGCCGCCCTGGTTGAGCATGGCCGCGAGCGCATACGTAGCCGTACCATCGGCGGCCGTTCTCATCACGACCACCCCCGCATCGTCAACGCCATCGCCATTCAGATCGCCAAAGGAAAGATACTGACCCTCCAACTGGACCGTGGAACCGAGTTGCACGTACTTTCCGCTCACATCAAGGTATGGCGAATGAAGAAGATCGTCATACCCGGGATAGATGCTGTTGTCCTGCGGGACCGAAAAAGGAATGACCGCCGTCGCCTGGGTGCTCATTTGCACCACCTGGCTTGCCATCGTAACCACCTGCTGCGCGGTGGAGGATGGCACGCGAGAATTATTCTGAATGCCGGTCAATAACGCTGCGGTAATCTGCAATAATGCCAAAATGGAGGTATTCATGCTTTTATTTTATACTATCTCCCGCGGGTGTGCCAACGAACGCGGCCTCGACCCATAAATGATTATTCCTTTGCGTCGCCGTTGTCGTCCGTCGGCGTGTCGTCGGTGTTGTCCTCGATGTCTTCCCGAGTAATGTCGCCTTCCAGCGCTTCATTCACATCTACGTCTTCGTCTTCTGCCATAGTATTGTTTCGTATTATTGTTTCGGCGACCTTTCATAATTATATATGTCTGCTTACATGATACCTTATTTGGCATTAAGGCATGATTAAAAGTCTGTCGCAGTGTGCACTGGTAATCTCGGGCAATTCAGTTACACTGAAATCAGTAGGTTGATTATGCAACTCCCAGGAGGCGGTATGCAAATGACGGGCTGGATCATCGCTTTTCTATCGTGCACCGTTCTCCTTGGAGAATCGGCGCGTGGATCAACAACCAAAAAAGACGCTTCAACGGCAGTCGCTGCGATAAGGGTACAACAGGAAACCGAGCGCGGGGAAAAGATCATCTCCGGCGGTGCGGTAAAGGATGTTCTCGGCGATCCATACCTCGTCTCCGCGCTTTACTATTCTGATATGTACTTCCGGAAGCAACGGCGCGCGAAAGGGCCCCAAAACGAACTCGTGGTAGCGCTTGCATCCCTGGTTGAAAAGGATTTTCGAGAAAAGTACATGGCGAACCTCGAAGGCCTTGTTGCCGCATCCAAAGACCATCCCTCGGAAGCGCTTCAAAGGGCGATGGTGGCTCCTATCGACCACTATTCTTTTGGAGACTGCCGGCGGAGCTGCCATACTGACGCCATCGATCTTTTTACCGAGGAGGGATCGCTCGTGAAAACCATGGTTCGGGGGGTCGTCGTACTCGCACAAGAGGGATGGCAAACCGGCCGGCCGTTATCGGTGTCTTCACCAAAGGGCGGGAACGAAGTGATCGTCTTCGATCCCGAGACAAAGCGGTTCTATCGATATTGCCACTTGGATAAGGTCTTGGTCCATCCCGGTGATATTATTCCGGCCGGCGGAGCGATCGGCACGGTAGGACATACCGGCTTGAACGCTTCGCGTGCCGGGCATGGCCAGCATCTGCACCTCGAAGTCAACTGGTACGATTCCGCAAAGGGGGTCACGCATCCTCTTTTGAGAAAACAGTTGATAGATTTACTGAAACTGAAAGGATAGGTATTCGTGAGATCCCGGCTGGCTTACTCGCTGTGTCCGGGGTCTTTTTTTGTCCTGGCCGAATTCGGGCCTGTCGCCTGTGTAAACTTCATCCCCTTCCTTAACTCGCAATACTTACAGTCCGATTCGTGGCATCCCTTGTTCCAGAACGAGAGGTCTAAAATTTCGCGGGCGACGTCCATCACGAGCTTTTCAAGCACTTTTACCTCGCCGGGCGTGATCGCGAATTCCTCGCGATGCATCTTGCCGCGGTCGTCGGGCTCGATGAACTGAATGACGCCGTCGGTCATGTTCCGCTTCCCTTCCTTATCGAGCAGCAGTTTAT
>DATKHM010000036.1:0-2187 GCA_035510235.1 Minisyncoccota bacterium
TCCCAAAAGAGTGCGATGATCTCCGCGTCATAAATGGGATCGTTCACGCCGCCCAGCGTCTCGAAGTCGATCTGCGTGAACTGCCGCGCGCGGCCGAGTTGGGGACGCTCGTGGCGGAAGATCGGTCCCATCGCAAAAAGCTTCTGCGGAGACCCAAGGCGGCTCAATCCGTTCTGCATATACGCGCGCGCAATGCCCGGCGTATATTCCGGGCGGAGCGCCAGAAAATCGCCGCCCTTCGTCTTTAGCGTATACATTTCTTTCTGGACCACATCGCTCTCCTCGCCGGACGTCTTATTATAGAGCTCGGCGAACTCCAAAATGGGCGGTTCGATCCGTGAAAAACCGTACGCGGAAGCGAGCGACCGCGCCACGCCCTCGATCTTTTCCCAATACGGTTCGTCGGAAGGGAGCACGTCATGCATTCCCTTCGCGGACTGGAACGTGCGCACAACTTCCTTTGGCTTCTCTTTTTCTTGTTTGGGCGAAGGCATGATGATTACGAAGAAGATGACGAAGCGGCTACCGTGTACTGCGGCGCGCTGAATATCTGGATCGCATTAAGGGGCCACAGCCGGAACCGCACAAGGCCCACGATATCGCTCGCCGGAAGCGGCCCCCAGCTGCGGGAATCGTAGCTCACGGCACGGTTGTCGCCCATCATAAAGTAAGAGCTTGAGGAAAGGGTAATATCTTCATCGCCCGCGGTGATCGTCCCCGGCGGCAGATATGTCTCGTCGAGCTGGAACCCGTTGGGGTTCTGCTTGTTATAGATAGTGACGGTATTGTTGTTGATGACCACGCGTTCCCCTGGCAGGCCGATGACGCGCTTGATAAGATACGTGGAGTAATCGCTCACATCGTGGAACACGATGACCTCTCCGCGCTCGGGGGACTGGATGCGGAAGGTAAGTTCGTCCGTCAGCACATAATCGCCGTTCGAAAACGTGGGCACCATGCTCGTGCCGCTCACGAGGAAAGGCTGTACCAGAAACGTCCGAACGATGAACACCGCCCCGACGGCGATAACGGCAATTTCCAGGACCTCCAAAAGCGACGCGAAGAACTTTCTCATAATGTGTACTCATTATATAGAAGATGCAATATAATAATCAAGCATGGATCATACGCTCATTATTGGATTGGGGAACCCCGATCCGACACTCGAAGAGACCTACCACAACGTGGGCGCGCTTGCGGTGCAATGGATCGCGGAACACGCGGAGGACGGCGCACATGAAACACCCGGCGGAACCGGCAGTGGTGGCGCGGCGAAGTTTCGCGCGCATAAAAATAGTTTTACATACGCAAAAATCGGAACATATATATTCATCCGCCCGCTCGTTTTCATGAACGAGTCAGGCCGCGCAGTGAAGGACGCGATGCGCACTTTTGATGCCAAAACAAAAGATATAGTAGTCATTCACGACGACAGCGATATTCCTCTGGGCGATTTCAAGCGCGCGCGTGGCGGCGGTTCCGCCGGACACAACGGCATCCAATCCATCATTGATCATCTCCACACCGAAGACTTCGCGCGCATCCGCATCGGCATCCGCGAACCGAACGAAGCGCACCGAAAAAAAGCCGGCGACTTCGTCCTCTCCCCCATCACGCACGCCGACAAAAAAGTATTCGACGAGGTATTCCAAAAAATCTCCGCGACGCTAGAAGCCTGACGATGAAAGCGGGAATGTCATGGAAAACGTGTACGCGCCGCTATTGCCTTGAATGTTTACCAAAGGAAGAGTGACGGTGCCGAAGTGCGGGTCGCTCTGGATCGCGTCCTGGAACGCGGCGATCTGCGTTTCTGCGGTAGCAGTGCCGGCAACGAGGATCGGGGTATTCGCCGCCTGGAAAGAAATGTGGGTGATCATGATCCCGTTCGCCGCAGCGATGGAGTTGATCTCGGCGACCATCAGATAGTTGTTGTTGATCTGCCCTTCCGCATTGGCGATGAGCGCGACCGACTGGTTGAACGCCGTAGACGTTGCTTCAAGCGCGGCAATGTCCGCCGACTCGCTCGCCGGCTGGACAAAGGTCGCGGAGGACTCGATTCCCGTCTTCGTTGTGCCCAAAAAATCATCGGTAAGCGCAAGCATGACGATGAGACACCCGAGCACCACGGGAATCAGCACGCGCCAGAGCGCCAAAAAATTGAGCATCTGCTCGTCGTGGAACGTATCC
>DATKHM010000037.1:0-2583 GCA_035510235.1 Minisyncoccota bacterium
CGCGGCGTTCGTCTATGATCCCGAATGGGAGATTCCGAAAGCTGATGAAGCGACTGAAGAGAAAAAAGTGGAGACGACGGGAAGTTTTTTGGTCCAGCAGGAATTTCTCCGCCCCGTTTCGCGGCGCGAGGCATATCGCGCGGACATCACCTACGGCACTAACCACGAGTTCGGCTTCGATTACCTCCGCGATAATCTTATCTACCGCCCGGAAGATCGCGTCCAGCGCGGCCACAATTTTGCCATCATCGACGAGGTGGACAGCATATTAATAGATGAAGCCCGCACGCCGCTCATTATCGCGGCACCGGACGCCCAATCGAGCGATTTTTATAAGGCATTCGCACGTATCGCGGGCAATCTGGAAAAGGACACGGATTATGAAGTGGATGAAAAGAAGAAGACGATCACGATCAGCGACGCGGGCGTGGAAAAAGTGGAGAAACTGATCGGTGTCCAAAACATCTACGCGCCGGAGAACATTCGGCTAGTCCACTATATGGAGGAGAGCATCAAGGCGAAGGCCTTGTTCACGCGCGATAAAGATTACGTCGTAAAGGACGGCCAGGTCTATATTGTGGATGAGTTCACCGGTCGCTTGCTCGTCGGACGCCGTTACCAGGCGGGATTGCACCAGGCGATCGAGGCCAAGGAAGGCGTTGCGGTCCAGCAGGAATCGCGGACCTACGCCAAGATTTCCACGCAGAACTATTTCCGCATGTATAAGAAGATTTCCGGTATGACGGGAACGGCACAGACGTCGGCCGAGGAATTCTTTAAGGTGTATAAGCTTGAGGTGGAAAGTATTCCGCCAAACCGTGGTCTCGCGCGCAAAGATTTGAACGACCTTATTTATAAGAACTTTGGTGCAAAATTGAATGCGATCGCCGTAGACGTCAAGGAGCGGCAAAAGAAAGGCCAGCCGGTTCTGCTTGGCACGACCTCGATCGCCAAGAACGAGCTCATCTCCGCAGCGCTCTCGCAGGCGGGGATCAAGCACGAGGTGCTGAACGCCAAGAACAACGAGCGCGAGGGCGCGATCATCGCGCAGGCGGGACATTCGGGTGCTGTCACGGTGGCGACGAACGTCGCCGGACGCGGCGTGGATATTTTGCTCGGCGGCAATCCGCCCGACGCCGCCGAGGCGGAGAAAGTGCGCGGGCTTGGCGGCCTCCACGTGATCGGTACCGACCGCCACGAGGCGCGCCGCATCGACAACCAGCTCCGCGGCCGCGCCGGGCGCCAAGGCGATCCCGGATCATCGCAATTTTTCCTTTCACTCGAGGATGATCTTTTGCGTATCTTTGGCGGCGACCGGATCAAGGGCATTATGGAGCGGTTTGATCTGCCGGAAAGCGAGCCGATCGAGTTCGGCATGGTCACGAAGGCCGTCGAACAGGCGCAGGAAAAAGTGGAAGGTGCCAACTTTGATATGCGCAAACATCTTCTTGAGTACGACGATGTGCTGAACAAACAACGCGGTGCGGTTTACAAGCGCCGCACGGAATTTTTGGAGCTGACGGAGCATGATGCGATCGCAAACGTGATCGCCGATGCGGCAATCGCCCATTTCAATATTGCCTTCGCGCCGGGTTTCAGGGAAACATTCGAGGCGACGGAAGCGCGGGAAGCGGTGCGCAAGGCGTTCAGGGAAGCGGGGATCGTGGATGCCGGTGCCGCCGGCGTCGACGCATCAGAAGCGCCGCTTCAAACCGAAGAGGATTTTATCCAAGCCATCAAAGCAAAAAGCATGGCCGTCGCCGAGAGCCCGCTCGCCAAAAATCAGATCATCGGCATTCTCGACATGTTATGGATGACGAACCTCGAAGACCTAGAAGCCCTTCAGGAATCCGTTGGCCTGCGGGCGTACGCACAGCGCGATCCACTCGTTGAGTATCGTCATGAAGCGAGCATTCTCTTCAAGAGCTTTTGGGGAAATTTCAACGCGTGGATATTCAATAATATGTTCAAGTTGGTGGCACAGGGCAGTGGCGCGCCGGGTGCGGCCGTGGTCGGCGGCAATGCCGGCAGTACCGCGAGCTTTGGATTGAATATTCCGAGCGTTGCTCCCGCAAGCGAGACCGGCCCCGGCGCAAAGATCGGCCGCAACGACCCGTGCCCGTGCGGCAGCGGCAAAAAATGGAAAAAGTGCGGATTGCTGAATACGGAAGAGCATCAGAAGAACATGGCGCAAGGCGGCGCGAAGCACGAGGTGACGGGAGGGTAGGTTTTTGTGCTATCATGATTCCTGATGACCATAGACGAGTTCCAGAAGTCCGACCTGCGGGTCGGAAAAATAGTTTCCGCGGAGCGGGTGGAGGGTTCGGAGAAGCTGTTGAAGCTTCAGGTCGACATCGCCGAGCCAGAGCTGCGGCAGATCCTTTCGGGCATCGCGAAAGCCTATGCGCCAGAGGATATCGTGGGCAAGAGCGTGGTGATCATCGCGAATCTTGATTCGCGCACGATGATGGGCATGGAGTCGAACGGGATGCTGCTTGCGGCGCACGGCGAGGACGGAGCGCCCGTGCTTTTTCTGCCGGTGAGCGAGGTTCCCCCTGGCGCAAAAATTTCGTAGTATACTAT
>DATKHM010000038.1:0-9260 GCA_035510235.1 Minisyncoccota bacterium
GAGAAAATATTTACCGATGGCGAGCGGTACCTTGACCGCGATGTCCCAGTTCCCGTCGCTATCGACCGGCGCCGTACCGTCGAACACCTCCCTATTACTCGCATCAACTACAACAACCTCGACGGAACTGCTCGGCGTGCCATTTCCGGACGCAAAGGCAAATGCTCCCTGAATGACCGACGGCTCGACGAATGTGATCTGCGGGGTCGGCAACGGCAGGATCTGGAACGTCGTACTGTCCTGCACGCTGTTCCCCGCAAGGTCGATCGCGGTCACGACGAGCGTATGCGTCCCCGGTGATTGCGGCGGCAGCGTCATCGTCGTCGAGGTCGTCGTCGCGATCACGGTACCATCAACGGCAATGGTGTAATCCGCGATGCCCGACAAGTTGTCGCTCGTCTCGAACTGGATCGTCGGCGACGGATCGTCCGTTCCGGCATTTTCGATCTGAGTAGTGAAGGGCAACGGTACCCCGGTGTCGATGGAAATTTTATAGTACGCGGGTGGACCCCAACCGACGTTATTCCTAAAACGAACAGTGACGTACCAGATGCCGTCCTGAAGGATGCCGAAATCTTGTCCGTTCGACAGCGTCGCCTCCGGCGTGCCGATCACGTTGCTTTCGGTGTGATTTATGCTCGCTGAAACCTGAGTGATGTCTGTCGGCACATTCCACAAGACAATCGTGTCGCCCAGTTGGTTATACCACCGCGTCGGATCGGGGTAGAGCGGAACGGTGAGCACCGGCGCGGCAGGAAGTCCCGCCGCCGGAACGGCGACGCGCGTGACCGGTTGCGGGATCGTCCCCGATGCCGTTCCCGTATTCGGCAAACCGGGGACCGGCACGGCGGAGGGCGTGCCTGCACCGTTCACATTTATAGAGAGCGGGGTCGTCCCGTCTAGAATATCCGCCCCCGTCCCATCTCCTGCGGTCACTCCGGCGTTCGTAAAATCGAGCGTCGCCGTGCCGGTCCCTTTCACCACGAACGTAACGTCGAGAACATATAATGAGGTCCCGCTGAACGAATTGGTGCTACCGCCAAGGAACGAGATCGCTCCCGTAGAAGTGTTGACGGAAGGCGGCGTGGCCCAAACGTTGAATATGGAGTTACTATCGTCAACGCTGACCACTTGCAAGATATCAACGGGATATTGGATGGTCCCCTGCGCGGCGTTGACCGTCTGTCCGTCGGAATCGACACGAACGCTCACATCGATCGTATCCCCGATCGACGCACTGCTCTCGCTCGACACGAATGACATCGTCGCCGCATGCGCGGCAGGGATCGCGTGAAACGAGAACGCCACCACTACGACCGCCCCGATAAACAATATTTTTTTATTCATGTTGTTTTTATTAATGTTCATGCCGTCGAGGAGGCAATTGCCGCTTCCAGAATATTCAGATCTTTTATATCAACGACGCCGTCGCCGTTGAAATCAAGCGTCTTCACGATATTCGGATCCACGATATTAAAATTCGTAAGGCTGGCGTCCAAATTCTTAAGATAAGAAAGGAAAATACTCAGATCGCCGATATCAATGACGCCGTCGCCGTCCAGGTCAAGCTTCGGGTCTGCGAGCGGCGAGACAGTAAACGATTCCTGATTTGAAAAATCACTTTCTGCCTGCTTCGTATAAGGCTGGCCCACGGTCACAGGGCGAAATCCATTTTCCGTTTCATCCGTCGCGGGAACGAATGCGTATGTCCCTGAAGCGTTCTCGGTGAGCAGGGTACCATTGGTCGCATCATCGACAAAAAGTTCATTCTCGGACAACGAATTCATATAGCCCGAAACCTCGACTGCATTGGTCGCATGGGTTTGTATGGCCCAGACGGCATGGCGCCCCAATGCGAGGCCATCAGTGGAAAGCGTGTAGGAATATTCTCCCGACGGATCGTTCACGAGGATAGTACCCGCCGGATTCCCGTCGATGAAAAGCTCAACGGTCGCATTGGGCGTCGCATAGCCCGTGACGACGAGCGACGCATTTTTTGCTATCACCGAGGTGCTTTCGAATCCAAGCGTGGGCGCGGCAAGGATATTCCCGTATATGAGTTTATCCTGCGCCGGAATATTATATGCTTTCGTCTGGGCAATGAGCCCATTCTTATCCACGAAAGACAGTAGATATGTCTGGCCGGTAAGGCGGGTCACGTTATTTAGTGCGATAAGGAACGAACCGTCCGCGGCGACAGGTATTGCTTGGGTGACGGGCGCCGCCTGGAGTCCAAGGTCCTTGCTTATCAACCTCACCGACGCACCGGGATAGGCCATGCCGGAGAACGTAAGCGCGATATCCGGCTGGACACCGGCGGCAATCCCTGCTGAAGGGAGGGAAGGGGTAAGCGACGCTCCCGCCGCGAGCGGCAGCGGAGCAACCGCGATCTGCGCGGTCGCTACAACACCGAGTCCGGTATTTTCCGTGTCCCGAAGGCCAAGCGTCACGGTTTCGGCCGTCGCATCCGTGATGGTCGTCGTGCCAACGCCATTCACAATAGCGACAACTCCCCCTCCGGTCGCCGATCCCGAAGTCGTGACGGTAACACCCCCATCGAAAGAAGGATAAATATCGTTCAACGAATCTACGGCGTACACGTTCACCGTCACGGCACTTCCCGCCATGGTGCTCGAGGGAACGTTTGCAAAGATGAACTTTACCGCACCGGGCGCGACCGTGAATGTATCGCTCGCGTCGGCAATCCCCGCCGCCCCGTCAGGAGCGGATGGATTATCCGAAGCCGTAACCGTGCGAGATCCCAGCGAATCATCGTAGTACCAAAATGCGGTTGACGTGCTGCCGCCGAGAATCGTCGTTGAGGCAATCGCGGTGCCACCGGCCGCGGCGGCGAAGAACGCCGCGTCCGGGCTTGCTGAATTCGAATATAAATACGCCACGGTCGTGCCCGTTGAAACCAAATTTCCGAATCGGTCCTCCCTGCCAAGCGTATAACCCAGTCGCGTATTTTCATTCATATCACCCGGATGGTTCAGAGTAAATTGTTCGACGGGACCCGGCAAAAACGTCACGTTCGCCGTCGAACTTACATTGAGGCCGGTCGATTGGGAATCTTCGAGACCAAGCGTGACCGTTTCCGCAATGTCATCGCTCACGGTTGATGTCCCAACGCCATTGATAATAGTCACCAATCCTCCGCCAGCCCCGGACCCGCCGACAGAAAGCGTCACTCCCTGCTCAAACAACGGATCGATCGCGCCGGACGAGTCAATTGTTTCAATATTGAACGTTACGCCATTCCCCGCAACCGCACTTGATGTGACATTCGCGAAAATAAATTTTATTGCGGGCAATAATAAATTAAAATCGTACGTTGTCGTCACATGGTTCACGCCGATGCTGAACGCGTCGACATTTCCAACGAAGCCGCCCGTCCAGCCGCCGCCCGCTTTGAAGAGCACCTCGCCATCGTCCACCGGAGGACGGATAGCTGCATTGGGGAATGCCGCAAGAAGTTTCGCCCACGTGCAGGGATTGGTGATCCAACACACCGCATTTCCCGGCGGATCGTCAAACCACCAGTTGCCAAGACCCGAGGACAATGAGTTGTCGAGAGGATTCCATGTCTGCCATACTCCAGCAAGAACGGTATGCGTATAGTACGGTTCGTATACCAGCCGCCCTTCCCACGCCGTGTCGCTCGCGACAGTATCGACATCGAATTGAAGGGAGGGGGCGAGCTCACCGCTGCCGGAAACACGATAGGTGCTATAGGTAAGGGAGGTGATTGCACTAAGACGCGTGCCGGCATACCCAAGCGTCACAAGATCCTCCCCGCCGGTGCCGTCCACCGTAAGCTGTGCGCTCCCGCTGCCGAGCGGAGGCGTGGACGGGCCGTTGACGAATGCTCCGGAACCATTAGCGGTTTCCTCGACGAATCCCCACCCGTTCACGTTACTCGGAGTGACAATGATGGTGCCCGCCGCCTGCGCGCGCCGTAGCATCGCACCTGTTGCGACGAAAAGAACGAGGCCAACGATCAGCAAAACTTTTTTTCTTTTTGCGCTCCTCATGCATCTGGTTGGGGAACCTCATGCCAGTCGGCCGACGATTGTTTTGCTCTACCATGCCCTTCCTTGGCAAAAAAATTCTTCACCTTTTCCACGATCTCCGGAAGGGCATGCTGGGATTTCACGATATAATCGTCTGCTCCCAACTGCAGGCCTTTCTTTATATCTTCATCAATGCCGAGCATCGTAAGTATGATGACGGGGGTGCCGCTTGCCCCGGGAGATTTTTTTATAGCCTCCAATATTTCAAAGCCATCTTTCTTAGGAAGCACAACGTCGAGCAAGATCAGATCCAGATTTTTCTCAAGCGCCAATTGCAGACCAACCTCGCCGTCATACGCCCGGAGAACCTCGAAGCCCGCTTCGCTCAGTTCTTCATACAAAACTTTTGAAAGCACTTGATCGTCCTCGATAAGAAGGATTTTTGTTTTGTCCATCGCTAATAATGCCGCTCGAACGGCGGGGATGTTACAATTGAAAACTATCCCTCCCCTTCTTTCAATTTGAATTCCAACGGCAGTTCGACGTGAAAGGTGCTGCCCTTGTTTTCCTCGGATTCAAACCATATCTTCCCGCCTAAAAGATTGGTGGAACGCGCGGCGATATAGAGGCCAATGCCGGTGCCATCGGTCTTGTACAGTTTCGCATTGCTCGCTCTCACGAATTTCTCAAAAATGTGCGACTGCTCCATCCGCGGAATGCCGATGCCCGTATCCTGTACGGTCATCAAAAAGGTACTGGCACTCTTTTTTACGGTAATTGCGATGCTTCCTCCATCTTGCGTATATTCGATTGCATTCGAGACCAGGCTTTGCACGATGTTGCGTATGGCGCTTTTGTCCGTTATCACCGCAAGTTCCGGCGGATGGTCCTCAAATGCGAGTTTTAGCTTTTTTTTATCCCTCAGCGGAACGGTCTCGCCAAGAAAATCTTTAATGAAACCGATGAACTCCAACGGTTCCGGGGTGGTGCCTATCCGGCCTGCCTCGATACGCGACAGATTCAACAGGAGGTCGACGAGTCCGATCAACTGTTTGGCCGACGTATGAATATCTTCCAGATATTCTTTTCCCTTCGGGGTCAGTTTTTCTTTCTTGGTGAACCGTTCCACCACCCACTGGATGCCAGTAAGGGGCGTGCGCATCTGGTGGGAGGCGATGGAGATAAATTCGTTCTTTTCGCGGTCGAGTTCCTTTTCTTTGCTGATATCACGGAACACCTCGATGGCGCCAACGATCTTATCGTTCAACATCACCCGTGATACGGTTATTGCGACCGGAAACTTCGTGCCATCCTTTCGGATATAGTGATAGATGAGGCCGGTAATGGTCGTGCCGTCAGCCAGGGAGATGGCGATAGGATCGTCCTTCTGTAAGATCGGCTTTTCTTGCTCGTCCTCGATGGGAACAACGCTGAAAAAACTTTTTCCGATCATTTCATCATCCGTCCATCCAAGCATCCGGTTGGCCGAGGAATTGATGCGTATGATCTTCGCATCGGCATCGACCGCGATCAGCCCGTCACCGATGCTCACGAGCATCGCCTCGTCCTTCGCTTTCGATATCGCGAGCTTCTCGCGCTCCGCATCAAGATCCTCCAAAAGATTGGCAGCGGCCTTGCGGGCATCCTCAAGCTCCGCGACGCGGTCGGAGAGCTCCCGGGTCCGATCGGCAACTTCCTGCTCAAGCGCTTGCGCGTATTTTTTAAGGTTTGTCGAGAATTCTTTTTCCCCTACGTCAGGATCGGGAATCATTCCGTTGGACTCAGCTTTTCTTTAAGTTCCTGGATTTCTTTTTTTAATTCTATCATCGTCAGTTCCCGGCCGGTCATCATCTTGTTCAATTTCTCAAGCCCCTCAAGATACGTCGCCGCTTTTTTTTCGGCCGCCTTCCGTTCGGTGATGTCGCGGATATTGCATTGGATCATCTCCGTCCCGTCAATCGGATACCGGTTGCTGACGAATTCAACTTCGTGCTCCTGGCCGTCCTTGGATTTGATGGGGATATCCTCATACCGCACGTATCCCGTGGCCTGCAATTCTTCGAACATCTTCTTGGCATAGGTGATGTCTTTCACCGCCCCGATCTCCCACAATTCTTTTCCCAGGATCTCCTCTTTGGTGTACCGGATCAATGCCAACAAAAATGGATTGGCGTCGATGATCTTTTCCGTCGCGGGATCAATCAGTAAGATGCCGTCTTTTGCCGTCTCAAAAAGTTTCCGATACCGCACCTCGGAAAGAAGCAGCTTATGCTCCGCCTCTCTGCCATTCGTCACATCTTCAATAAGGATGAGGATCGCTTCCGGTTTGACGTCGAGGAGATGCCGGGCATTCAGAAGAACGGTTCGCGGACCCAGATCCGGAAATACCAGCTTTACCTCATAATTATTGAAGGTTGCCCTGCGAGACGTGATCTCTTCGAGATTTTTTTTGAAATCGGGGATATCCCATTGTCCGTTTCCTAAGGAATAAATTTCCCGGCCGATCGTTTCCCCCGCCGAAACAAGGAACTTCGCATAAAAAGCCGGATTCGCAAAAAGCACCTTCATGTCGTCACCGATGATCAGCAACGGTTCCTGGAGGGTGTTCACGATCGCCTCGGCATACTGCGCCAAGCCTTGATAAGCCAACGGGGTTTCGTTTGCCATGGTAATAAAGCCGCCCGAAGGGGTAAATAATTGCACTTTGCTATAACCAGTCTCCCGTGAGATACTTATGACATCACCGTAACGTCGGTGTAATGGCAATCATCGCCACATTTGCCATACTATCGCCCTTATTACCTTGTCGCGGTAATATTTTTGTAACAGAATCTCGTCATATTCAACTCCATAATGTAATGACTCCAAAACAGGAGGCAAAACACCAGGCGGCGTTGACCACTGCGCACCACGACTACGAGAGGGGGCTCCATTTATATGCATTTTTTAAGGTCCGCAACAAAGCGATAAGCGAAGACCTGGTACAGGACACTTTTATAAAAACCTGGGGATATCTAGTAAAGGGCGGGGAGGTCGTCGTCATGAAGGCGTTTCTCTACCACATCCTCAATAACCTCATTGTTGACGAATATCGAAAGCATAAAACCGTCTCGCTCGATATACTTCTCGAAAAAGGATTCGAGCCGAAGGTATTGAATTCCGAATCTCCCCGGCGCCTCTTCAACCTTTTGGACGGAAAGGCGGCGCTCCTCCTGATCCAACACCTCCCCGAAAAATATCAAAAGGTGATACGCATGCGCTATGTACAGGACCTTTCGCTCCAAGAGATATCGCTCATTACCGGACAATCAAAGAACACGATCGCGGTACAGATACACCGGGGGCTCGAAAGATTAAAATCATTCTACGAACCCGCAGCGTAACGATTCGGATTGTCCAGCGTCGTTATTGGTATGGAAAAAAATAAAAAGGATGCGGGGCAAACGCTCAGCCCGGTCGGTGTGGATTTTTTCGAACGCCTGTGGGCAGAAAGCTGGATTTACATCAAGACCGTGGTGGATGTCGTCCGCGAGCCGGTGTTGATCCTTGATAAAGACCTTCGCGTGATGGCGGCCAACGAGTCGTTCTATAACACATTCCAGGTGGAGCCTAAAGATACGGAGAAAAAAATCGTGTACGATCTCGGGAACGGCCAATGGGATATTCCCGCCCTCCGAAAGCTCCTTGAAGATATCCTGCCGAAAAACACTTTCTTTAAGGGCTTTGAGGTCGCCCATGAATTTCCCTCGATCGGACGCAAGATCATGATCCTTAATGCCCGCCAGATACATGTGACGCCGGATGCCGCCGCGCCGCTGTTTCCCCCGATCATTCTGCTCGCCATGGAGGACGTCACGGAAATGATGGCGGTCGCTGACACGCTGGTGAGCCATACCAACCAACTCGAGGCCAAGCTTACGGAACGGACGGAAAAGCTGGAGATCCATATCGGACGGCTGGAAAAAGAGCTCAATCAGCTCAAAAAGAGGTCTTTGTAATATTCCTGCTTTGGTAACGGCACATATTACATGGAAAAAATATATAAAAGTTCGATAGTAGCCCTATTATTGGGTGTTTTCTCGGCGTTTGGTCTCGCTGGACCGATAACAGCCCTTGCGGCAGGCCCTGCGGGCGTAAATCTTGGGACGGCGGGTAATTTCGCCATCCTGGCAGAAACGGGGATTTCAACCACCGGATCCACGTCTGTTGTGGGAAACCTTGGCATCAGTCCGGCGGCCGCGACTTATATCACCGGATTTGGGTTGATGCTTCCTGCGGCTGGAGCATCTTCCACGTCGGCGCTCGTAACAGGAAATGTATATGCACCCGGCTATGCGAATCCGACTCCGGCAGTCGTGACCGCCGCGGTGAGCGACATGGAAACCGCTTACACTGCTGGCGCCGGAATGACGAACCCGACCGCAACCGAACTGGGCGCCGGGAATATTGGCGGGATGACGTTGGCCCCAGGACTTTATAAATGGAGCACCGGCGTCACGATACCAACCAACGTCACTCTCTCCGGCGGTCCCAATGATGTTTGGGTATTCCAAATAGCACAAAATCTTAACGTGAGTTCCGGAGTAAGCGTCATTCTGAGTGGCGGGGCGCAGGCGAGCAATGTTTTTTGGGTCGTTGCCGGCCAAACCACGATTGGCACGACCGCGGTCATGAATGGAAATATATTGGATCAAACAACGATCGTTCTAAATACCGGCGCGCAACTAAACGGCCGTGCGCTCGCACAGGCCGCAGTGACGTTGGATTCAAATGTGGTCACGGAACCCGGGGCTTCTGCCGTATCAACACCGGTAACCGTCTCAACGCCCGTCTATATCACAACCCCGGCGCCTTCCACCACCAATAACCCAGTGCTTGTGCAGACGCAAACAACACAGACTTCGCCTGCTTCATCAAGCGAGAATGTCGCCTTGCAGACAGAGCTCGGCGGCCTGGAGTCGGAACTACAATCACTCCAGACCCAAGCCCAAACCAGCGGACAAGGCACGGGGGTTGTAGCGATCGGAAATAATCTTCAACAAGGGAACAGTGGGAGCGGGGTGGCAACACTGCAACAATTTTTGATCTCTCAAAATAAAGGTCCTGCCGCTCGAGCGCTCGCGAGCGTTGGAGCAACCGCTTACTTTGGCGCCCTCACCCGCTCGGCGCTAGCGGAGTTTCAGGCCAGCACCGGTATCAGCCCTGCCCTCGGAAACTTCGGGCCGATCACCCGGACTTACATAAGTG
>DATKHM010000039.1:0-8021 GCA_035510235.1 Minisyncoccota bacterium
ATAATAGAGCGCCGTGCCGCACCGCCAGCAATGCGGGTAGGAATGGGTGTACTTCTCTTTTTTGAAAATCAAATCCGCGGGCTTACGCTTTTCCAGATCCGCGATCACTAACGCATCCGCCTTCTTAAAATACTGCCCGCGCAAGAATTCCGGCGCTTTCTCGTTGAATATTCCCCTATCATTAAGCAGTGAAACGACGGGCAGTCCTTGGGCCAAGCCCAACATATAATCATCCTCGCCGTGAACGACCGCCGTGTGCACGATTCCCGTTCCATCTTCAGCAGTGACAAAATCTGCTCCGTATATCTTATAAGATTTATCGCTTTCCATCGCTTCAACCTTATAAAGCGGCTCATATCTGACGCCGCGTAGCTGGCTGCCGGGAAATACAACTTTGGGATTTTCAAAGCCATACTCTTTTGCTGTAGTAATGGCAAGAATGAAACCTTCGCCTCCTCGCTCATAAACGCCATATTCCATTTCGGGATTTACGGCAAGCGCAACATTGCCAGGGAGCGTCCACGGGGTCGTTGTCCACGCCAAGAGAAATGTATCGGCGGGCAAATTAAGTCCTTTTGTATCGCCTTCAATGATAACTTTGAATTTTACCACCACGGATTCCTCTGTAACATCTTTGTAGCTGTTGTCCATCGCGACCTCGAAGTTCGAGAGCGGCGTTTCACAGCGCGGACAGTATAAAAGAACTTTGCGGCCCTCGTAGATCAATCCTTTGTCATAGGTCTGCTTGAATCCCCACCACACCGACTCCATAAAATCCGTATCCATCGTTTTATACGAATTATCAAAATCCACCCACCGCGCGATGCGGCGGATCATATCCCTCCACTCGGAGACATATTGCAAAACCATGCTACGGCACGTTTCATTGAACGCCTTTATGCCGATCTCCTCGATCTGTTTCTTGCCAGAGATGCCAAGTTTGCGCTCAACCATTTCTTCGATCGGAAGTCCGTGACAATCCCATCCCCAACGACGGCGCACAAACCTGCCGTTCATCGTCTGATAGCGAGGCACGACGTCCTTAATAGTGGAAGCTAAAATATGTCCGTAATGCGGGAGTCCCGTTGCAAATGGCGGTCCATCGTAAAAAGTGAACGGCTTGCCCTCGGCCGTTTGCTCAAGGCTCTTTTCAAAAACTTTGTGCTCATCCCAAAATGCCAAAACTTTTTCTTCCAGTTCCGGAAGCTTTATCTCCCCCTCTAAAAAATGCGGCGCATGCGGAGTTTTCTTGGCCATTCCTACTAAAATAGCAGGTTTTCTAAATTTTCTCCAGCGTTTTAATGCCGAGCAAGCCCAATCCTTTTTGCAGAATCCGCGCGGCGCTCGCGGCGAGCACAAGCCGGGCACTGCGCCGCGCGACGTCGTCATCCTTCAGAATCGGCGTCGTCTCATAAAACTTGTTCGTCGCGACCGCGAGCTTATAGAGATACGTGGCGAGTGTGCTCGTGGAATATAACTCGCCCGCGCGTTCCACAATATCGGGAAATTCGAACAGCTTCCGCATGAGCGCAAGTTCTATTGTGCGAACGAGCGTTGCCGCGTCGCCTGTTTTCAGCGCGGGTTCCACGCTTTTTGATTTTGCATTTTGAGACTCCGCAGCGCCCACTGCCTGGGACTTCCGCAAAATGCTCTTTAACCGCGCATAGGTATATTGCAGATACGGCGCGCTGTCACCGGAAAAATCCAGCATCTTTTCCCAATTGAAAATGATGTCGGTCGTGCGATTTTCTTTAAGGTCGTTATATTTCAGCGCTCCCATCGCCCCCGTGAATGCGATCTCCATTTTTTCCGCGAGTGTTAGGTCGGGGTTCTTCACTTCAATGACCTCGCTCGCTTTGGCAACTGCCTCGCCGATAACACCTTCCAAAAGCTGAGCCGTCCCTTCACGCGTCGAAAGCTTTTTGCCGCCCGCGCCCAGCACGAGCCCGTATTTTATGTGTTTCAATTCAGCACTGTTCCATCCGAGCAGTGCCGCGATCGCGAAAAGCTGTTCGAAGGCGAGCGCCTGTTCGTTGCCCACCACATACAATATCTTCGCCGGCTTATATTTTTTGAGGCGATAGCGGAGGTTCGCGATGTCGCGGGTGAGGTAAAGGCTCGCGCCGTCCGATTTCTGAATGAGCGCCGGCGGCAGTCCCGCGGCATCGAGCTTGGCGACCACCGCGCCCTCGCTGCGCTCCGCAATGTTCTTGTCCACCAGCTCCTTCACCGTCGCCTTCATCTCGCGCTCGAAAAACGCCTCCCCGATCCACACGTCGAAATCAACGTCGAGCGTCTTATACATCTTCATAAACTCCTTGAGCGATTCCTTCTTGAACCATTCCCACAATTTGCGGTTCTCGCGATCGCCCTCTTCCAGTTTTTTGAATTCCTCCTGCCCGCGCTTTTCGAGCTCCGGATCCGATTTCATCTCCGCATGGAAGCGCACATATAATTTCTGTAGCTCTTCGATCGGATCTTTTTCGACACTTTTCTTATTCCCCCACAGCTTGTACGCGGCAATGAGTTTGCCGAACTGGGTGCCCCAATCGCCCAGATAATTCCACCGCACCACGCGATAACCGGACAGCTCCAGAATATTCGCGAGCGCGGCGCCGATGATGGTCGTGCGCAGATGTCCGACGTGCATCTTTTTCGCGATGTTCGGCTGGGAATATTCCACAATCACCGTCTTTCCTTTGCCGATCGTTCCCGCGCCATATTTTTTATCGCGCGCGATCGCAGCAAACTCTTTCTGCATCGTCGCATCGCTCAGCCAAAAATTGATGAAGCCCGGCGCCGCTGCCTCCACTTTTTGGAAAAATCTCGCGGGCGCTGCTGCCGCGATCCGCGCGGCATACTCCTTCGCGAGTTCAAGCGGCGGGATACCTTTCAGCTTCGCCTGGCGCAACGCAAAGTTGGTCGAATAATGCCCAAAAAGCTCCCCGTCAGGAACCGAGACTTCAATTCGTGTGTCCGCGCCGAAGATGTTTTTCAATATCCGTACGATCTCTTGACTCATTGAGAAAATGAATGTGTATGTTAGTATATAACCAGTAGCGGGGACATCCTCCCGGTCGCCTCCACCATCAAGGTGGAGGACCAGCGCCGACCCGGATCGAGAGCGCCAAGCAATGACGGACCGTCCATCAGTCTGATAGACAAATCCTACGAGGTAAGGATGAGCCTATCCAGCCGGAAACATCCGCCGCCCCCGCTCCTTGTTCTTTTACATATACTACCACACAGCATCGCCAGGCCCCGCGCAATTTCGCCGGGGCCGTTTCTTTAATCAATTTTTAACACAACTAATGTAGAATGAATCCATGGACACCATAGCGGAAAATCGCCGGGCGCGCTTTGATTACGAAATCGCGGAGACATACGAGGCGGGGATCGAACTCAAAGGATATGAAGTGAAAAGCGCCAAAGGCGGCCGGCTTCAGGTTGCCGGCGCCCACGCGCTCATCCGCGACGGCGAAGCGTGGCTCGTCAATTCCCATATTCCGCCCTATCAGGCAGGCAATATGCCAACCGATTATGAGGAAGACCGCGCGCGAAGATTGCTATTGTCGAAAGATGAAATAAAAGAGTTGCGGGGGGCGCTCGTTGATAAATCTCAGCATCTCATCCCGCTCCGCGCGTATCTTAAGCATGGTCTTATAAAGATCGAACTCGGCCTCGGCCACACACGAAAAAAATCCGACAAGCGCGAGGCGATCAAAAAGCGTTCGCATCAGCGCGAAATCCGACGAGGAGAATAGATAACGGCGCTTTGCCGAACTATCCATCTTCAGGAGGCAAAGCGCCGTTATCTATTGCGCCGTCGACGAGGCAACCGCGGCGTTCAAGGTAGCTTCAAAACCGGCAAGGCTGGTGGGGTTCGGGATCTGCTGAAGATTCACAAAGAACGTCGGCGTGTGATCGATCTGCGCGGCCGTGCCGCCATTCACGTCGGTCTGGATCTTTTCCGCCACCGACGTCGCGTTCATATCATTGTTAAACGTGTTCACATCGAGGCCGATCGATTGTACGTATCCGTCAAAGTATTGCGAGACCACCTGCGCGGGAGTGAGGCTGGTATTGGTGGACCACTGGTTCTGGTCCGTATAGAGCAGGTCGTGCATTGCCCAATATTTTGCCGCGCCGCCTTCGAGACCTGCCGCCTCGGCTGCTTGCGCACCGATCCCCGCGAACGGGTGGATGGTATAGAGTGGGAAGTTGCGGAACACAAAAAGCACGGTGCTGCTGTAATTCTGCACCAACTGCTGAACGATCGGGAAATATTCGCCGCACGCGGGGCATTCGAAGTCGCCGTACTCGATGAGCGAAACCTTCGCGTTCGGATTGCCTTCGGTCCAATCCGCAGACGTGATCGGGGGCGCCGTCGTTGAAACGAACGTGCTGCTTGCCGTGTCGGATGACGTCGAGCTGGAATATGCTCCTGCGACGATCACCACCACCGTGACGAGCACGATGAACCCTACGATGAACCAGATAGTCGCCTTGTTTGCCTGTCCGCTACGAGTCGCATGAGCGTTGTTTTGCATAGTTCCTCTATAATATAACGATTTAAGAAAAAGAAAAAGCCGCCGCGCATGGTACTGCGCGACGGCGTTGTTTTTTACTGAAAATACTTACGATACCCAGGATCATCGAGGTACGGAAGACGTTTATCAACCGTATAGATGCAACCGAGAACAAAGCCGGCGTCATTCCGAATGCCGTCAAAGTTTCCGTGCTTCATCCAATATTCACCGATACGGTTCCAGACCCCGGCAAGGCCAAGCGCGCCGGTCGGACCCACATCCACGAAATACTCCCGAGCCAACTCAGCGTTCACCAAGTAGGCCTCATCGAGCGTCACGCTTGTGATGAGCCCTCCATCGATGGCATTCTGGTAGTTGAAACCACCGCCGATGCTCTTCAGCTCGTCGATTTTTTCGGGAGAACGGCTTCCGGGGACTTTTTCCTTATTCGACTTAGATGCGACAGCCCAGACCTCCATGTTGGGGAATGCCGGCCGAAGAAACTCATCCATCGCCGCGACCGTCGAACAAGTTCCGGTCACTGCCGCAGCAAAGGAGAGGTTATTTCCGATCCACACATACCGGTGCGCGTGCTCTTGCCGTATGAGACTCGGAAGTTGGCGGATGATGTGATCCATCGTCCACTTATGGCCGAGCTTGCTACCCTGATGGGTATACTGATCGAGCAGATAGTGATGCGGCCTTCGTGCTACCTCATACGCGTAGTCGGTGCCGATGGAGCCTTCGGGAACCTCAATGATCTCTCTCACTCCATTGGCTTCAAGATGGTGGATCTTTCCTTTTGGCACCGACCTCGTGTCGATAATCGGACGAAATTCCTTGAACGGGAAGATCGGCGCGATCAGTGCCATCTGGCCAGCCCAGTTGCCTGACGAATTGCCGACGACGATGGTTTCCGGGGTGAATTTTCCTTCTTCCTCATCCATAAGGCATGCCTTCAGGGCGGGTTGAAGTTTTCCGTTACCAACCTCCATGTCCCCCGCAGAGAGCGCGGAGATCAAAACGTTTTCGCCGGCGTTCGACTCAATGAACCACGGTTGCGACCTTACGAAAGACGGAATCGGCATCCATTTGAGCGGCGGCAAGCCGTTCTCTACGATTCCGAGCACGTGCTTACGCATGGCTTTTCTGTCAACTTCATCCAATTTTCTCATAAGCCCTCGCTCAAATTTGGAATAGTACTATCCCTAGTATTAACCCAAAAATATGACACTGTCAAATAGACGTATGTAACGTAAAGTATGAAAATATTTTTTCACTTCCTCACCGTCACGAACTTCAAAGTGCCTAATCCGTTCATCGGCGGTTTTTTTATGCCGACTTCCTTTTCCCAAAACGCCGGGTCGTCGAACAACTCGATGATCCACGGAAAGTGCGCATCCTGCGAGATGATGATGCCGCCCGGCGAGAGCAATGGATATAGATAGTGGAAGCAGTCGCGCGTCGATTGTACTAGGTCGACATTGACGCACGCCGCTGCGACCGGCTCTTTGAAGCCCGGCATCGTGTCGCTAAAGAATCCTTTGTGAAAATGCGTGCGTGAGGCGTCGCCGTAGCGCGCGACGTTGTTCTTTACCTCTTCGAACGGCACCGCGTGGCTACCCTTTGGAAAATGATGCTCGCGGCCGTAGATGCTCTTGCCATGCTCTTCATTGTTCTCTGGCATGCCGGCGAATGAATCGAATACGTCGAACGAGCGGCCGCAGAGCGCCGCAACCAAACTTAATTTGGCAGTGCTTCCACCGTGGAATGATCCGGCCTCGACGATCACGCCCGCCACCGCCGGCCCAAGTTCCAATATCTGCCGCGTGATTGCGATCATCTCATGCTCGGTGTGTGGGCAGTCAACAAAATACGAAATCTTATAAAATTTCCAAACGAGCGCGAGGCGTTGCGCCAAGCTCGTCGACGACCTCGTTCCGCTAAAAACGAAACCAAACGCCGCAGGAATATCTTTCGGGGCGTAGTAAGCCTTGCGATATATATAGAGCAACGGCCATGGCAGGGCCACGTGCTTTTTTATCGTGCTTCGCAAACTCATGTTATTTTTCGCACGATCACGAACGGCGTCATTTTATTCCCCTGCCCGAGCGGGTTATCGAGCAAGATCTCGCGCACTGTTTTTTTGTCTAATCCGACGCCTTTGCTCACGCCGAGCACCTGCACGTCAATGTAGTTCGCGTCGGCCGTTACGATCGGGATGCCCGTCTCGCGCTCCACGCGTTCGCAATCACCCTGCGGGTCCGGGGGCGGGAGAACGCCCCATTCGGTATATGGATACATATCTTCGGGGATGAACCCGTCGATCTCCGAAACGCGATGACCGGCGACGATCCAGAACCAGCCGCGATGGCCGACCAGTTTCCCGACGGCGCCCACGCCTGCGGCGAGGACCATCCGCGGCGCGCCGACGATCTCGATCGCGACCTGCATTTTTTCCGGACGCGACCATGCCGTCATATTTTTATGTTTTTTAACGCCAAGCGTGATGAACCGCGCGAGCCATCCCACTTTCACCGTAGAGATATGCCGCACAAGATTCTGGGAGACGGATACGATTTTTTCCGAGACCGCCACCCAATCCCCCTCCTTATAGTGCGGCTTTACGAATTCGTTAATGGCGCTTTCCAGACTTTCCCCGAATGCGATCAGCCGCGGCACTTTGATGGGAAACCGCTCATAGGTTATGCCCTTCACGGTGATCGTCTCGCCCGGCTGGATGCCGGGGGGACTGTCCGGCGTATTTTTGAACTTTGCCATGACCATCATTATATCATCGGCCTCCATTCGGGCCAAAGCACCGAAAACATTGGTACAATAAGGGCATGCCATTCTGGATACTCGTCGCTGCCGTGCTGATACCTCAGGAGTTCGCTTCAAGCGCGATCGTATTCGTCATCGCATTGCAAAATAATTTTCCTATCTGGGCGATCAACCTCATCTGGATCTGCGCGACATCGCTCGATATGTACGTGGGGTACATGCTCGGCAAATTCACGAAGGAAAAATTCCACGATACGCGCTTTTTCCACTGGGTGGAGCGATGGATCAATAAAGGCAAGGCCGCGCTCGGCACGCATGGCGAAAAGTTCTCACTCGCATTGCTCGGTATCATCGACTTTCCGTACGTCAATGCGTTCATCGGCGCATGGATCGGCTTGCCGTTCAATATGACATTCCTATTGACGCTCGCGGGGAACTTCGTGTGGCTGCTGTTTCTCTGGGGCACCGTGCTCGGCCTGTCGGCATTCGTTTCAAATTCCGATATCATCATCCTTATCCTCGTCGTTGTGGGAATCCTCTCTCACTTCTTATTCAAATTTTCCAAGGCGAACAAAGGATAGATCGCGACCAGCGTGAGCAAAAGGCTGAGCGCGAGCGGCCCGAGCAAAAGGCCGATGGGGCCGAAGAACGATAATCCCCCGAGCACGGCGAAGAGCATCAGCATCGGATGGATCTTCGCCTTGTGCC
>DATKHM010000040.1:0-3864 GCA_035510235.1 Minisyncoccota bacterium
GATTATAATAACTATACCATATGAAGAGAAAAATATTGTCAAAATCGTTTTTCGACCGCCCAACGCTCGTCGTTGCCCGCGAATTGCTCGGGAAATATATCGCGCGGCGAAACGGCATCGCGCTCATGATCACCGAAGTCGAAGCATACGACGGCCCGCTCGATCTCGCCTCCCACGCGCGGCGCGGGATAACGCCACGGACAAAGGTCATGTTCGGCCCCGCTGGCGTTTTCTACGTCTACTTTACCTATGGCATGCACTGGATGGTCAATATCGTGACCGGGCCGAAGGATTATCCCGCAGCCATCCTTATCCGGGCGGGAATAAAAGAGGACGGGACGCCGGTGACCGGTCCCGCGCGTCTGACAAAATATTTGAACATAAACAAGGAACAAAATGGAAAATGTGCAGGAAAGACCACCGGGCTTTGGTTCGAGGACCGCAGTGTTCGCGTTGCCCGCTCAAAGATCATTGCGTCGAAACGGATCGGCGTAGAGTACGCAGGAAGAGTATGGGCTGGAAAACCCTACAATTTAAAGATCGCCCCATAAGAGAGGAGAAGTTTATTTTATGGCTCCCTCGCGTCGCAGTATCTCCGTCTTCTTCTTTGTGCCCGACGCATAGCCGCCGACGGTTCCATCGGAGCGGATGACGCGATGGCATGGCACTTTCTTGGTATCCGGATTCTTGTTCAGGATGTTTCCCACGGCCCGGTACGCGTGCGGCCGTCCGGCGCGGCGCGCGACCTCCTGATATGTCAAAACGCTTCCGCGCGGGATCTTCGCGACGACGGCATAAACTTCTTCAGTGAACGTTGTTGGTGAAAATTTCATGGAATTGTTCTAAAGGGTTTCTTTTATAAAATACTCATATGCGAACATTTTGTCCCTCACTTTTTTCGGTAACTGCGAGAACGGGCCGGCCATGCCGAACTGTGAAACGTGCGACCGCATCGCTTTGCGCTTCATCGCAACGTCCACTTTTATTTTAACATCTCCCTTGCGATGCTTGGGAATGCCCGCATACTTCCCGAACTTACGGCGCGAGAGGAAGAAATCCTTTCTCATGTTCGCGATCCGTTCATCGGACATCGTGAACGCCGCCATCGGAATTTTAAGCTTCTTGGCAATACGAAGCGCTACCTTGCCGACGGTAATGTGGTCCCAGTGTGCGCTCATGCCGTCGGGCCCAAAGCTTAAGATATAGTCCGGCGCGATCTTTTTTATGATAGGCAGGCTTTTTTCAAAAAGCTTCTTTGCATTCTCTTTTACCGCAGCGTCGGGCAATCCCAAAAATATCACTTCATCGATTTTTAGTACCTTCGCGGCCTTCAACAATTCGTTGCGGCGGATCTTTTTCAACGCCGTATCCGAGACCGGCTTCGTCAGGTGCGACTTCCCTTTCTCGCCGTACGTCGCGCAGATCAGAAATGTCTCGCCGCCCGCTTTGTGGTTCGCATACATCGTTCCCGCCGCGATTCCTTCGTCATCCGGATGCGCGGTGAACACCACTATTCGCTTGCCGAGAAAATGTTTTGGCATTACCACTCTATTATATCGCAAATGATGACGCGCGGCGAGCATTGAGAAATAGAAAACAGGCCGAGAGTTTTGCTCCCGGCCTGTGGCCTAAAAACCTTCTAACTCGCTATCGCTTCGACGAGAACATCGCTTCTTTCGACGAGATAGCAGGCGTCGAAATCCACGATGACGAGGATAATCGCCGCGCGCGGGAAGCGATCCTGAAGCACTACGCCGGCCTCCAACAACATATTCTCGTAGTAGTTCAGATCGCTGGAGCTGCCGCAGGCCCGGCACTCGTTGTGCATTCTGGCTCTGATCGTGTTAATGGCATCGCCAAAAATCTCGATTTTTTCCAGAAGACACTCTCGATCCCGGGGATGCCTGGGATCGACCAGATCCCTGATTCCTCCAGGGATTGTTATAGGTATGGACATCTCGGAGCCCATGCACTCTCCAAGCAATCCCCGCGAACCCCGAATGCGACGATCGGAACATCCGATGTCGATCGTAGATACGGGGCTAATGCTGCGCGGCCATTCATGTTCCAAAATTTTTCTGCGGCTCATGTGCTCTCCTGCGAGTTGGGATAACGTACCGAAGAACAATGTACCTTACTTTTCCAAAAATGTCCAATTATGATTGGGATGCTCCGCACATATATAATCCATCGAAATCCGCAAAGTATGCATCCACCTGCATATCAGGAAACTCGCCTTTTATAAAATCTCCGGCGTACTGCAATTTTTCACCAAGCTGTTCCTTTTCCGCATCGACATCCGCAAAATTTTTTGAACCGCCGTATGCGCCGCAATCGCGATGGAGCATCAGGATCACACGCTTGGTCCCATGGAGCCGGGCGGAGGTCTTTATCTGATTCAATACAAAATCGCGATCGGGCGAAGCATCGCCTGCGAGCGCCTTTGCACCGCCTGCTATCTTTACGAGATCGATATGACCAAACCCTTCCTGCTTACCGAACGCCTTCAATAATTTATAAAAGCGGTCGTCAAAGCACCACACGACGCACGCATCGGCGGTGTAGTGCTCCTTCGACGATCCGAACTTAACAAACGGTTCCGTTGCCATGTCTATGTTCCATTATTTACTTCGCTTCCTCCACCAAGATCTTCGCGTGACTCCCGGAATCAATTTCCAAAAATCCGGAACTGACGGGAATGTAAAACTCCTTTCCTTCCTGGTCAACGATGGTCATCGTCCCCTTCTCCAAAATAGAGATGAGCGGCTCGTGATGGTCAAGGATGGTGATCTCGCCCGAACGGGTATTGCAATTCACCGACTTCGCATCGCCCTGGAATAATACTTTTTGCAATGAGTAGACGCCGAGCTTCATGTTAATAGATTTTAAATAATTTCGTCTTCGAAATTATTTCTCCGGAGCCGCCACCGCTTCTTCGATGGTCCCCTTCATATAGAACGCATCTTCCGGCAGGTCATCGTATTTTCCGTCCAGGATATCGCGGAAACTTTTGATGGTGTCCTTGAGCGAAACATACTTTCCGGCGCTGCCGGTGAACGCTTCGGCCACGAAGAACGGCTGGGAGAGGAAGCGCTGAATCTTGCGCGCACGGTACACTGTTTGGCGGTCGATGTCCGAAAGCTCTTCAATGCCAAGGATCGAAATGATGTCCTGCAATTCTTTATAGCGCTGGAGTGTCCCCTGCACGTCGCGCGCCACTTCGTAATGGTCTTTGCCGACGATCTTCGGATCGAGCGCGCTCGAACTGGATGCCAATGGATCCACCGCCGGATAGATGCCGATCTCGGTCAGCGCGCGGGAAAGCACGATCGTGGAATCCAAGTGCGCGAAGGTTGTCGCGGGAGCCGGGTCGGTGATGTCATCCGCAGGAACATAAATGGCCTGCACCGAAGTGATCGATCCCTTTGTGGTGGACGTGATGCGTTCCTGGAGTTCCGCCATCTCGGATGCGAGCGTCGGCTGATAGCCCACAGCGGACGGCATACGGCCGAGCAACGTGGACACCTCGGAACCGGCCTGGGAATAACGGAAGATGTTGTCAATAAACAACAAAATATTTTTGCCTTCCTCGTCGCGGAAATATTCCGCCATCGTAAGCGCGGAAAGCGCAACGCGGGCGCGGGCGCCCGGCACTTCATTCATCTGGCCAAACACGAGCGCGGTCTTGTCGATAACGCCCGACTCTTTCATCTCGTTATAAAGATCGTTGCCTTCGCGCGTGCGCTCGCCGACGCCGGCGAAAACGGACACGCCGCCACCGACTTCGGCGACGTTGCGGATGAGCTCTTGAAGCAAAACCGTTTTGCCGACGCCTGCGCCGCCGAACAAACCGACTTTGCCACC
>DATKHM010000041.1:0-23271 GCA_035510235.1 Minisyncoccota bacterium
CGGTAATGGTATATACCAACCCTTCGTTCCCGTTAGCGTCATCTGTCGGTTGGTCGGGATACATAGCCGATGAACCGGAACATTTTCCTATAACGCCCGGTTCCTGGGTGCAGATATCTTCTATGCCGGTCCAATTTCCCAGCGACGGACTTGCAAGAATATCCCAGCTCGCTGCGGGAACCGGAACGTTGCCGACAGTGCTTGTCTGCGAATTCTCCGAGGTCACCTCGACGGGGTTGGAGTTGAAGCAGTCGCTGAGTTTAAGGTTGCACCCCGGCGGATTGACGCCCGCCACTACCGTTATCATCTTCGTGTAAACACCGCCCGGAACGTCGCCTTGGCTGTTGGAAAGCGTCCATGTTTCGGTAGAGGTTGCACTGGCTACGCCGGGCTTGAGGACGGGCGCGGTGAAAGGGTTGACGCTGAACGTTGCCGTTTGGCCCGGGGCGATGTCACTGGGTGCTCCTCCATATGCTACCGATAAGAGCGAAGGAACTATGGTCGGCTTACAACTACCCGGTGTTCCAGGCTGTGTTCCAGGCTGGCCGGCATCTTGAGGAGGACAGTTGTTCTCCACGGAATATCCCGGCCTCCACGTGCTGAGCTTTGTGATATTGTCGAAGGCATAAGGGACAGTTTGCGGAGTGGTGAAATTGCCGTTATGGGTAAATAAAAGATCGGTGGACGTAACATTGACCTGGATACTGCATCGAATTTCGTCTGCATGGGCAATGGCTTCATCAGGTGCTAGGAGAGCCGTCCCAGTGGCAACTTGATCAGGAATCCCGTCCCCGTTCGTATCTACTGTACAAGCTCCCGTTCCCGGCCCAAGATCCGTCTCGATCCAGCCGGCCGATGTGACCGTTGTCTGTCCAATATTCGTTACCGTGATCGTCGATGTGGTATTCGTCTCCCCGCTCGTCATGGTTGAAGGAAAGTCACCGGCGGTCGAAACGCCCTCAAGCTGCGCACCGATATAAATCCTCAACACATCGGGGGCACTTTTTTGTGAATTTCCGCTACCATAAAGACACCCATATGCTTCCGGTCCTTGGCCGCCATCCGGCAGAGGAGTTATCGACGACACGCAGGCACTGCCGTCGGTAACGGTAGTATAGGTGCCGACATCCGAAGGAGTCGCCTGCTGATTGCCCCCCACCCTATCCGATGCAGCCTGAACACCGACCTGGACATTCGTAAGGAAGAGGCCTGGCGGCAACGGGCGGGTATTGATCTGCTGGATATATAAGTTTGCACCAGAGTAGAGCGACTCGGGAACGCCCGAATAGAACCATGGGCTCCATAATCCTGTGAGGGTGGCATTGCCGTTGCTGGCGTTGCTTACTCCCCCATCATTCGCCGCATCACTCGCCCATGGTGAAGTTTCGCATTTAACGTCACCGCTGTTTTGGTCGGCGTATCCGACAGGCGGATTCGGCGACGCGGCAAAACAAAAGACATATTGAAAATCTTCGGTAAACGGACCCGCCGAAGAAATGCCGATCTGGGCATAATAATTGCCGTCGCCGGGGCCGGTGCTTGCGGTGATGGTCGGGACAGTGGCCGCTGGCGCAGGTTGCGCATTCGCATGCTGTACGGGAATGTGAGCATAGACAAGAACAACGGCGACCAAGGCCACTACTGCTACCCCCCCCGCAATACTTAATATTTTTTTCATGGGTGCTGTGAAAATTGTTATTTCACGACATACGTGATGATTACCTGCGACCCTTCGCTTTCGGTGCTGATCACAATCTGTAGTTGGTTGTTTCCTTGAGACGCCGCAATTGCATCAAACGTGGGATGGGTGGTAAGCGAACCGTTCACCGTCCAGCCGTTTTGCGGCAGATACGATTGATACTTATTATAGAGCGCCGTCACCGTGCTCGAGGAATCATATTCCGCCGTGTACTGGTCGGTGCTCGAAGAATAATTGATGGAATAGCTTCCGCTGATCGCGGCATTGCTATCAAGGATGAGTGCTTTGGGGAAATTCGGCGTCAGCTGTCCCTGCGGAGCAAAGACGGGCGTCGGACCCGACGCGGCCTGGTGCGGAGCGCTCGGCTTCCAGAATAACCATGCGGCGACCGCGATCACGACGACCGCAACGCCGACCCACACCCATACTCGCTTTGAGTCCTTCATGCTCTTGAGTATAGCAGATATACCCAAGACCGGGGTGTGGATAATAAAAATGGCTCTTCACACCCTTCAGCACTGATCGGTGCCCGGCACGCAATCTATCGTCCGTGCGCTCACGGTGGTCTGAAGGTTGGAGACATCGTTCGCAACTGCGGGGTCGGTGGAACTCGGCGCGATGCCGAGAGATACCGTGATCCGCGGCGGCCAGTGGTCTCCCTCCGTCTGGCCGAAGAGCTGGAATTGCAGATACTTGACTGATACGGTATCGCCAGTGATGGACTGGGCAGCCATGCTCTCCGTCGAACTCTCCATGAGCATTCCGTTCTGCAGGAAATATTCTATATGATTGCCCCCGGAGTCATAAAAATCGATCGCAGAGCACGTCCATGCCCCGTCGGGGGCGGGTGAAGCCGAAAATACGCAACCGCAATCCGGAAGGGCGTTCGCGGCGGCGGTACCGGTCACGCCCTGACCGGGGCCCGGGTTCCCGATCGCGCTACAGAAAAGGTAACCCGTGCGGATCTCGCGCGTCATCTCTTCGAGCGAGAGGCTCACGTTGCTTTGCGCGGAGATGAGCGACGACACCTGCTGCTGGGTGTGGATGGCGTTCACGAACCCGCCGACCGCGATCGTGATAATAATAGCGAACAGCCCGACCGTGACGAGCATTTCTATGAGCGTGAATCCTTTTTTCATGTTCATCTTATGGGTGCCAATTATAAAAGTGGTCCTCAAGGGTGATGGTGTTCGAGAGCGGGCCGCTGGTCCAGATGACGGTCGACTGCACGTCGAGTTCGTTGCCGTTATTCACGACCTCTATGTTGCGAACAAAATCTGTCGGTGCCGCTCCGAAAGAATCGGTGGTGAATAAGTATGCCGTTGTTACTCCACCGATTATGTTCGGCTTTAAAAAGAGCGGAGTATTCGGCGGATTATTGGGAGAATTCATTAATAGAGAAGCGCAATCTGTCGTTTCAATATCGATGGGGTAATAATATCCCGATGACGGAAAGCATGCGCCAAAATCATTATTCCCACCTGCAAGTCCCGTATACACATCATGGTCGATCAGACTCTTCGTGATCTCGATCCCCTCCGCCGCAAGATAGGTCGCCTGCGTGTCATCCGTCGTCGTCCGGTTTAGCTGGAATGATTTATTGAGCAAACCCACGATGCCGATGAATCCGGTGGTGAGAATGCTGAGCGCGACGAGCGCCTCAACGAGCGTCTGGCCGCGGCGGGAATGGATGAAGATACTGCTCATAAGGACATTCTATAGTATGTGCGGCGTTCTATAAACTTACCTGGCCCGCGGAGTTCACGCTGATCGTGCGGGAAGCGCTCCCGTCCACGGTACTCAGATAGACGTACCCTGTCGGTGCAGGAGGATCGGTATAGGCGCCTGAGAACGTTTGGCCATCAAAGCTGATGAGCGTGAATGGATCGGGGGGATAGAACAGCACGTCCTGGATCGTATCGCTTGCGGGGTTCTGGGGATCGTCCAGCACGACGCCTTGCGCGGTATGGATCTGCCAGCTTCCCCCGGCGTACTCAGATATGGCATTCGTATCAAAGCTCGCGGTCGTGCTTGCAAGCGATGGGCATATCGGCCTGCCCGGATACAGCGTCGAACTCGCGGCGGCGTTATAGGCGAACAGCGAATAGGTTGAACTTGCAAGATTAAATTGCACCCCGTACGCGCAGGTGGCGTCGTCCGCGCTGTACGTCGCGATGGAAAGTTCCTTTGCCTCCAGAATGAGCTGAGCCACCTTTGACTCCTCGATGGAAAGCGATATCTGACTCTGCCCGACGTGGCTGTAGACGATGGCGAGGCCGGAGAGGACCGCCGTGATCGCGAGGACGATAAGTATTTCTATCAAGGTGAATCCTTTTCTATCCATAGAGGTATTCTATCACTTCCGCGACGCCTTTACCGAATGCCGTTTACCGAATGCCGAGCAGAGAAAAATACCAGCCGAAGATCGGCGCGCCCCAGAAAAATACCGCTGCTGCGCCGAGTGCGAGGAACGGCCCGAAGGGCAACGTGCCTTTCATAGTATTCCTTCCCCGCGCGATCGCGAGCAGGCCCGCGGCGGCGCCGATCACGAATGCGAACATGAGCACAAAAATAATGTCCGGCCAGCCGAAGATGAGCCCGAGCGGAATCGCAAGCTTGAGGTCACCCATGCCCATCCCCTTGCCGCGGGTGACCGCGATGAGCAGGGCAAAGAAGGCACCGGCGACCGCCGCGCCGATTATTTTTGCGAGCATAACGCTCCCCTGCCAGCCAAAGATGGCGGCATACGGGCCAAGGAACAAATCGTTCGCGGCGCCGAAATATCCGGCGGAAAAGATCGCAAGGAAAATACCGAGCGCACCGAGAAAAATATTGATCTCGTCGGGGACGATGCCAAGACGTATGTCTATCAAGGCCATCACGAGCAATGCCTCGAATACGGCGATCCAAAGAATGGAGATGATCACGAGTGGCACGGCAATAGACGCAGGTGTTGCACCACCCCCCGCGCCTATTATATAGAGGGGCACAAATACAAAGATCAATCCCGACAATAGCTCGACGATCGGATACTGGATGCTGAGCCGCGCCTTGCACCGACGGCATCGACCGCCCTGGATAAGAAAGCTCACGAGCGGCATGAGTTCGAACCATCGCAACGTCCTTCCGCACTGCACGCAATGCGATCGCCCGCCGATCAGTTTAGTGTCCAAAAGAAAATGCTCGCCGTCGTAGCGAAGCGCGACGACATTCAAAAAACTGCCGAACGCGAGGCCGAAAATAAAAAGGATGAACCAAACCATAAGCCCATTCTAACAAAAATCCCGCCGAAGCGGGATTTTGATCGCATCGGTTGAAAAAATGTCAGAGCGTTGTGCAATAATTACCCACGCTCGTACAATCCGTGGGATGAACGCCGGTAAGCCCGCTCATCAAGGTGCCGGGCGTGGGAGGATTGTAACCTGTGAATACAGCATTGCTCGTATTCTCCAAGGTGGCACCGATAACATAGGTGGTGTTGTTTGCGCCGTACCAATAACTGTAACTTTTCGAAGCGGTGGGGTCGTTGGGGAACGCCGAGACGATCCCGACATTGGCGCCGATCACCGCATTGCCGAGACCCAGCCATCCGCCGGTCGGATCCCCCGCCGCGCATGTGCCCGTCCCCGGATAAATACCGCACTTATTGTAATAAAGCTCTAAGCCGTTTTGCACTTCGCTCAAATCGGAGATTCTCCGCGCATCGCGGCCCGCCTCCTGCGTCGGGCCAAGGCCGACCAGCACGACCGATGCCAGGATGGCAATGATCGCGACGACGATAAGGATTTCAATAAGGGTGAATCCCACCCTGTCTTTTGTGTTCATTTTGAAAATATTTCTTGACCTTTTAAGTATACACTATTTAGTGAATGCTGTCCGTTAGGTTATAGATGGGGATAAGAATGGAGGCAAAAAGCAGACCCACCATGACGCCGATGCCGATCATGAGCACCGGCTGGATGAGATCCACAAGATTATTGGTGATCTCGTCTGCCTCGCGGGTATAGATGCCGGAAAGGCGGGAGAACATCTCTTCGATCTTTCCCGTCGTCTCCCCTACCGCGACCATTTGCGATACGAGCGGCGGGAAGTAGTCCGGATATTTGGCGATGCTCGCCGAAAGAAGCGATCCCTGCCGCACGTCCTGCGCGATCTCGTGCACCACATCCCGATAATTGACGTTGCCCACCATGTGCCCGATGATCTCGAGCGCCTGCGCGATGGGGATGCCGCCATGCACGAGGAGCGCCGCCGAGTTTCCGAACCGCGCCATGATGACCGGCAGATAGACCTTCTTTATGATCGGCAGGCGAATCTTTGCCTCATCAAGCACCGCCTGGCCCTCTTCGGTCTGGAAGTAATTCACGCCGATCGCACCGATTGCGACGACGGCAACCACGACGGCAACCCACCATTTATTCAAGAACGTTCCGGTGTTCAGCAACACCTGCGTGTACCACGGGAGCGCGACGCCATTCTCCGCAAACACGGCGCCGAGCGACGGATACACGAAGGTGAGCAGGATGAACGCGACGACGATGAACAGCCCGACGACGATGCCGGGATACACGAGCGCCGACGCCGCCTTGCTCGCGAGGTCGCCTTCTTTTTCGGTATAGTCGGCAAGGAACGACGCGACCTCATTCATGTTGCCGGTGACCTCGGCGGCGCGCACCATTTCGATATAGTAATCCGGAAATATTTTGTCCTGCCGCGCCATCGCCTGAGAAAACGAGGTTCCCGCCTCGATATCCTCGGTCACCTGCGAGATGCCTTCTTTGAGGGTCTTGTTGCTGGTCTGTTCGTAAAGGATCTTGAGCGCATTGTTCAACGGGAGGCGTGCCTCGAGCAACGTCGCGAGTTGTCGCGTGAAGACGATGATATCCTTGCGCCCCACGCGGCCAAAGAATCCTAAAAAGTTATCCAACGCGTTGGGCGGTCGATCTGCGATGACGCTCAGCACAAAAAGGTCGTGGCCCGCGAGGATCGCGCTCGCCGCATCGCGGTTCGCCGCCTCCACAAACCCCACCTGCGTCGCGCCTTCTTTTGTTTTGGCCTGATATTTAAATTTCATTAAGCCATATGCTCCAGTTCTTTTATGTTCGTTCCAAAAGAATCCTTAACTCCGATGGATTTAATGAATACAACTCCGCGTTTTCGAGCGACACCTCTTTGTTCTTTACCAAATTAACGAGCGAGCGGTTGAGCGTCACCATGCCTTCCTGCAAACTCGTTTCGATGACGAGGTCGATCTGGTACGTTTTTCGTTCGCGAATGAGATTGCGGATGGCGGGATTGACGATCATGATCTCCATCGCGGGAATGCGGCCGCCGGAAAGTCGGGGAAGCAGGCGGATCGAGATGATGGCGACGAGCGTCGCGGCGAGCTGTGAGGTGATCTGTCCCTGCTGCTCGGCCGGGAACGAGTCGATGATGCGGTCGATCGTCTGCGCCGCGGAGTTGGTGTGCAAGGTGGATACCACCAGGTGGCCGGTTTCGGAAGCCGTCATGGCGGTGCCGATCGAAACGCCGTCGCGCATCTCGCCGATCATGACGACGTCCGGATCCTGGCGCAATATCGTGCGCAGCGCCGAATGAAAGCTTGTGGCGTCGCTCCCCACTTCCCTTTGCGAGACGATGCATTTGTCCTGGGTAAAAAGATATTCCACCGGGTCCTCGATCGTGATGATGTGATCGGTGCGCGTATGGTTGATCTCATCCACCATCGCCGCGAGCGTGGATGACTTGCCATGCCCGGCGGGACCCACCACGAGCACGAACCCTTGCGACAGCTGGGTGAAGTCGTGCAAGAGCGGCGGAAGATTCAGTTCTTCGATCGTCTTGATGCGCGTGGGAATGAGGCGTAATGCCGCGGCAAGGTACCCGCGCTGGAAATATACGTTCACGCGGAATCGGGCCTTATCCTCAAAGCTATAGGCAAGGTCCACCTGCCGCTGGGTTATAAGTTTCGCTTTTTGATCCGGCGTCAAAAGTTCCGAGATGATCCCCTCCGCCGATTCCGGCGTCATGATCGGCTCCTTTTCCAGGGGTATGAGCACCCCGTCAATGCGCAACGTCGGCCGGCGGCCGACCGCAAGGTGAAGATCCGACGCGTTCTGCTTCGCCGTCGTCGTCAGGAGATCGTTGAGCTGTTGTTTAAAGTCATCCATGTGATTAATGTTACCACATCAAGGAAGGCGGAGAAAACAGGGCTGCCTCCTGCGACCCACGATCAAACGAAGGATTTAGGATAAAATCCTACTATACTGTTCAGCTGTTAAATTGGCCGTATGTCCAGCTTCTACTATTTGCGTATGCGGATTATATTTTTCTTTCAAAAATTGTATTTCGGATTGAGAAATTACCTTATCACCAGAGCCAATAACAAGAGAAAACGGACCGCTATTATGAAGTGGTTGCTTAACCCGCTCCATCTCGCTCATAACTTTGTCAATGTCAAAACGATAAACATTTTGATAGGCTCTGTTTAAAAAACGTAGATCCTTTTCTAGATTATCGCGCCCATGCAACTCGATATCCACAAACGGCATAAGTAATATTTTTTTTCCAATCGGCTTGTCGGTAATCAATTGCGCGACGAGTCCGCCATAGCTAAAACCGAGGAGTATTGGATCCCCTTTCGGCAAAGCAATTGAAGTCATGCCGAAGAGTTCAGTCATTGAACCTTCCTTAATAACATCGAGCGCCGTATACACGGAGTCTAGACTCTCGGCTAAAGAAAAATTTCCACTACTTTCCCATGTCCCATGATATTTGGGGACAAGAAGATCATATCCCAACTCGACCAGTGTTTGAACGAATGGATGGTACGAAGATGTATATTGTGGGAATCCAGAACAGAATACAATAAGTTTCTGGCCGCTTGATTTCCAATAGCTTAAAGCGGTTCCATTAACGAGCGCGCGATATTCAATGAGTTTCATAATTTTTAGAATATAGTTCAAAAATATGCTGATCTAACTTTAAAAGAAATCCATATGCATTATATATTACCTCATCAGAAATATCCCCAGATGCAGACACTTTTGTTTCAAGAAAAAACGAGGGATCCTGAAGGTCGGGATAGATGTCGTGAAAATTTTTCATAGCGGCCATCTTCGTCTTGGGAAAGTATTGATGCATCGCTAGCGCATACAGCACGGCATAAATGCAAAATTTCATCATCCGAATTCTTTCTTCACTATTGAGCGGGCGATTAATAAGTATTTTTCTTGCTTGATAAACGAGAGAACTTATAACGCGCACGCCTTCTAGTTCAAGCTCTGCAGGTGGAATCGAATCTGCGTGAAAAAGATTCTTACCAATCAATACCTTTCCATAGATATCAAGTTCTAGGCGCATATAATGAGAGCGATTATTATGCCAAAAAGCGTTTGCGCGATATTGAGGCATTTCCGCCATCGAATGCACATTAAGGTCTATCACTACACCTCGGCTAGTAAAAAAATGTTTTACATCGCGTACCATATTTAAATAATCTATGCCCGCATCATCAAGTACAAGTAAAACATCATAGTCGCTTAAAAGCATGAAATCTTCACATAAAGCACTTCCATAAGCAATCGCGGAAATGATATTTCTCCCGAGGCGCTTTTTTAATTCATTGGCAATCTGATCAAGAATTGCTTCGCGCTCTATAAGCGTTGGGATAAAATCCATAAGTGAATCTTATAAAAAAAATCCCCCACAGTCCAATTGAACTAATGGGGGTTAATAAGTTGAAGCAATCGACCATCTTCTGGTTGCAGGCTGTTCGTACGAATGGCTTTCAACAATCGATTTGTCGCTCCTCTATTAAAGAAATGAACGAAATTCTCAGGGGAGATGGAATCAAATTGATCATTGTTAATCCCATAAGAAGAAACTATTTCTGCGGTTTGAGAGATGAGATGTATTTCCTCAGAACCGAGGGATGTTTCATGGGAAGTCCATTGCATACTTGCCGCTAACAGAAACCGTCGAGCTAAGGGTGATGAAATGAGTTGATAGAATCTCTCGATCGACATCCCCGACAACGCTGTCCGTTGGTCGCGAATACGTATGAGGGGATGAACGAGCAAAGTGCATTGGATGGTTGGGTCAAGCATGGAAGTGATTGCGATTACCTTCATGGCTTGGTTTAGGGTTGTTGGACTAGAAACAATTACCACATCTTTGTCCGTTTGGGATAGTGACGTTATATAGGGAAACCAACGAAAGTCAGTATCATAACATACACCATGGCTCCGGTGCCTCCTACTCACTGTCACGGTTCTAGCGGCGATTCGATCAGCGATAGTCCCCAACTCCTTGGCATAAATACCAGGGATACTACGGATGGTGATGCGCGGTAAAGTAGTCACTAAAGTTTGCTCCATGTCGGTATGCAAACCAGAGCGACAAACTTTGCAGCGAGCAGATTCCAAACTATCCCCCTCAATCAGACTTTTGGATCTTTGTTGCTGAATAAGGGCGCGAGCGGCTTCGGTAGGTATTTCAACACGTCCGCACTCGCACCAGGAGATTTCCTGCGTAAGCTCCTTGAGTATGTGAGCGTCCGCGAGGCGCGCAAGAACATCATTGAAGTACCTCTCATAGTCCGAAGATCCGTCATGAGCGCAAAACTTAGGATCTATCGCAATGCCGCTGACCTGCGACTGGTAAAGCCGGAAATAGCTGTCCGCGCTTTTTTCATGGTCAACCGTTTTCATGCCGATGGTATTTGCCATAACCATCCCACGAGCACCCAATGCGATGCTAGCTACATGCGCAAGAAACGGAGTAATAAGGGTAAGGAATGAAGGATTCTCATTCACAGTGACCGGCAATGTGGTAACCAGCATAGCATCTCCTTTCCGAATTCCAATTCGTACAACTTACAAATTATCTTTTCCTATAATATCATTTTTGAATAAATATGGCAATGGCATAGCGCGGCGGTGACTTCGCACGAAAACCAAAGCCCATTTTATAAAATATAAAAACGGGAATGCAATGATTTTGCCCTATGCCTCTTCTGTCTCTCTAATAATCTCCTCTATCGAAACCACTCCCTTGAGCGCCTTCACGATGCCGTCCTGGCGGAGCGTGATCATTCCCTGCGCCTTTGCCTGCGCCGTGATCTTTTGCGTGGTGACGCCGCTGCTCACGACATCCTCGATCTCTTTCGTGATGAGAAACGCTTCGTAGATGCCGGTCCTTCCCACAATGCCGCGGCCTTTGCATGTGGCGCATCCCTTTGCATGATAAATCTGATAGGGCGGTTTGAACTGCGCAGTGACATCGGGCGAAAGATCGGCGAGGGCGCGGGTAATGATGGTCTGCACGGCGGGCGCGGCAGTCTCGGGAGTTTTGCAATCGGGGCATAAGACGCCGACAAGGCGCTGCGCGATGATCAAGCTGAGCGACACCGGCAGAAGGAACGGCTCCACCTTCATATCAATGAGCCGCGGGATGACGCCGGCGCTGTTGTTGGTGTGCAACGTCGAGAGCACAACGTGCCCCGTGAGCGCCGCCTGCACTGCAAGGCCTGCCGTTTCATCATCGCGGATCTCGCCGACCATGATAATGTCCGGATCCTGGCGCAATATCTGGCGCAGTCCCGACGCAAAATCGTAGCCGATCTCCGGCCGCACCTGCGACTGGTTGATGCCGGAAACGAAATATTCCACCGGGTCTTCAAGGCTCACGATGTTCACCTCCTCGGTGTTCAGCGATTGCAAAAACGCGTAGAGCGTCGTCGTCTTTCCGGAACCGGTGGGGCCGGTGATAAGCACCATGCCGAACGGCTTTTCCAATCCTTTTTTGATGACCTCGCGGGTGGGATCCAAAAGATCGAGGTCCTCGAAACTCTTGAGGCCCGTCGAAGGGTCGAGCACGCGGATGGCGATCTTCTCGCCGAGCGGCGTCGGGAATGTGGCGACGCGAAAATCGATCTCGCGGTCAAAGAGCTTTGCGCGGAAGCGGCCGTCCTGCGGCACGCGCGTCTCATCGATCTTAAGACTGGAAATGACTTTGACGCGCGAGGTGATCGGTTGGGCAAGCTCCTGCGGCAGCGACGCCACTTCGCGGAGATCGCCGTCGACGCGCAAGCGGATGCGCAACGATTTTTGTTGCGGCTCGATATGCACGTCGGACGCTTTGTCGAGCACCGCCTCCTTGAACGTATCCGCGACGATCTTGATGATCGGTGCATCCGCGCTGTCTCCTCCTTCAAGTTCGATCGCCTGCTGGGCGCCCGATCCTTCCTTTACGTTCAGCGACTGAACCGCCTGCTCAACCTCCGCGCGATACGGAGAATATTTTCGAAGCGCCGCCTGGAAATCGTTGTAAGAAATAAGATAGACGCCGAGGTTCACGCGATTCTGCCGTGCGATGAACTTCATCGCTTCCTGTGCCTTTGCGTCATCCGGATGCAGCATGCCAACGACGAGCAGATTATCCTGAAGACTGAGTGGAATGGCGCGGTAGGTCCGCGCGGTCTCTTCGGGGACAAGTCCCATGAGCTTCTCGTCGATCGCGCCCACATCTATTTTTTTATAGGGAACCTTGAGCAGTTCGCTTTTGAGGGCCGCGACCTGTTCGTCGGGAACGAGCCGCTCGCGCCCGATGATGTCTTCGGGCGACTCGCTGCCCACGATCGCATCGCGCTTGAGGCGCGTCGCAACCGCCTCGGTGATCAATCCCCTGCTTTGCAATTGTTGCAACAGCTCATCGTTCGTCATGACTATATTCTACCACGAGCGCAAAAAGAAACAGCCATATCCGCCGAACTATCATCTGCAGGGAGGCGGACGTGGCTCTTTCTTTTTACTTTTTAGCCTTTATGGAGCGATGAAAGGATTGGATCGTCCGACGGCTGCGGGGCCTTGAGGCGTTGGCAAAGGAATGCTGGAAACCAATGCCTGAAATGCCGGGCTTTGCACGACGGTCGCCGGTTGCAATGTAAGTTGTGTGATGGGAGCGACCGTGCCTATCGTCCCTGTCGCAGGAATGGTCACCAGTTCCGGCTGCGCGAAAAATAGATAGTAGACAGCAGCGGCGGCGATTATCAAAAACACCAGCCATCCTACGATGCCTAAAACGTTGCTCTTTTTTTCGTTTTCTTCAACGATGATCGCCATGGTTTTTATGGAGCCTGGTAATAGGTTACGACCGTTATGGTGTAGTTGAACATATCCTGGTTTCCCGCCTGCGTTTTGGTGGCGGCAACCGTGGCGGGCTGCAACGAAATTGCGGTTACGTTGAATATCCTGATATTCGTCTCAAGTCCATGGAGAAAATTTTTCAATGATTCATAACTGCCGGAGCCGACAACCTGGAATGAAACGGTGCCCGTAGGCTTGATGATCGATCCTGCGGCGGCCGCGTTCGCGATCTGGCCGCTCTCGCCGGCGGCCGCCGGAGGCGTGACTGCTTGCACCGCCTGGACCGAAACCGCCGTCCCTTGCACGGTGAAGCCCGTGTTCGCGGCGATACCATAGATCTGCGCCAGCGCGCCTGACACGTCCTGGCCGATCGGCAGCGCCATGGTCGCCGACTGGCTCGACGAGGCATCGCTTTGATACGTGGCAAGCAAGCTCTTTACCTGGGTCACGATCTGGGTTTCGTTGGCATATAATGTTTTTTCGCTCTCCTCCTGTCCTTTCACCATTTCGAGGTTAGTATAGGCGGGCACGATGAACTCGAAGTACACCACCAACGCTGCGGCGACGATGAGCGCTGCGATAATAATGCTGGAAAGCCGTTTGGTTTCTTGTTTCATATTATTGGCTGGAGGCTAAAAACACGCTTGGGTTCATAACAAGGGTCATGCTGAAACTCCATCCGCTTGCAAGAAGCTGGGGAGCGCTCACGTCGGAAACGGTCACCGATGAGACTTCCGGGGAATTTTCAAAAATGGCGACCTGCTGGTTGATATCGGCCTCGGACGTCGCTACGCCTGCGAGCGTAACCTGATTCCCGGCCGTAAGGGCAAGGGATTGATAATAGATATTCGCCTCGGTGTTCTGTTCAAGCCACGAAAAGAGCTGCGAAGAAAGTCTATGATTCTGCAAGAGCGTTTGGAGGTTCGCTATCTGTGAATAAAAACCGATCAGCTGGGATTGGTCACTCGCGGAGATCGATTGATTCAGCGCGCTTATCTGATCCTGCACGCTCGTGAGCTGGGATTGCAAATACGGTTCATAGCCAAAGGTGAGTCCTATATAGATGGCGATGGCAAGAAAAAGAACGCCGCCGGAAAAAAACAAAGCGCCGGACGCCCACCCTTGCGTTCCGGATGGTTCGCGTCCTAATTGTTCAATGACTTTTTCTGGGAGTGGCATTCGTTTTGTTACTGGTAGTTGGTTACTGGGTGAATTGCTTCATCCCGAGGCCGAGCGCGACGGTCATCGGGGCACCGAGTTCCGGGATGAACGACGTGATTGCATCGGGGCATTCAAACCGCGAGAAGGGCGTTGCCTTCACGACCGGAATGGCAAACTCTTTCTCGAAATATCTTTCGATGCCGGACAAGTTCGCGCCTCCTCCGGCAAGGACGATCCGCTCAGCCACCGCTGCCGTGGAAAACTGCTGACGGTAGCTATAGGTAGCACCCTTCACTTCGTTAACTATAGCATCCAAAAACGGCATCATTATTGTGGATAACTCGTGATTCGGGCCAACCCCCAGGATACCCCGCTCCTTTTTGAGCTCTTCCGCACGCATGGGATTGATCCCCAGGCTCGTTGCGAGCGCTTGCGTGAGCGATGCGGCGGCGATGTCGCTCTGCGCGCTCCATGTGAGTGTGCCCTTTTCCATGAAGACTATGTTTGTGGAGCGACTGCCGATGTCAACGACGATCGTGGGCGTCGGGTCGCCGGCGAAGATGCGCGCGATGCTCAACGACTCGATCTCGAGCGCGAGCAGGTGCAGCCCGGCCGACTGGAACATGCGCTGATATTTTTTGATCTGCTCCTGCGGAACGGAGATCAATAATATCTTCTGGTGCGCGAAGCCTTTCTCGTCCTGATAGTCCGCAATCTTCATCCAATCGAGCGCCACTTCAGAAAGCGGCATGGGGATGTATTGCTTCGCTTGATACACCAATGCTTTTGCAACCTCCTTTGCTTCCATGGCGGGAAAATCGACGAGGGTCATGAACACGTCGAATGGCGGCAATGAGGCGACGGCGTCTTTCGTTGATGAACCAAGTTCCTTCACGAGCGCTTTCAAGAGCGTCACCGCATCCTCCTCGAATATCTTTAAGCCGCTCGTCTGGAGCGCCTGGTTGGCCCGCGCGAGATACCCGCTCGATTCCAATATCCCATAATTGACGACGCGGGGTGCTTTCTTGCCCGCCGTAACCTCGACCATTTTAATGGAGGTCGTCCCGATATCGACGCCGAGATAGGATTTTTTTTGAAATAATGAAAACATCCGGTTAATCGTCTTTTAATGCGCGTTCTTTACTATATAATACCATGAACTTCAACTTCATCGGAGACATCTTCTTTCCGCCGGCGTGCGTGGGATGCGGCGATTCCATCGCGCGCGGCGTCCTCTGCGACACCTGCCGGAAAGGAATCGACATGTTCGATACGCTATTCTGCGGAACCTGCTCGGCGCGGCTGCCGGAACAAAAGAAAATTTGCCATAAGGACGCGCCATATCTCCTCGGCGCCGCGGGACAGTATGATGACGGCGCGCTGCGCGCGCTCATCCATGCGCTCAAATTCCAGGGAATCGCGGGCGCGGCGGAGCCGCTTGCCGGGATCCTCGTCGAATACGTCGCACGGCTCGATCTCGATCTGAAAGACTTCACCGTGATGCCGGTTCCACTTTCCACAAAGCGCGCGCGGGCGCGCGGGTTCAACCAATCGGCGCTCATCGCACGCCCGTTCGCCGAAACGCTCGGCCTTCCCTTCGATGACCGTGTGCTCACGCGCGTAGAGCACCGCAAGCCGCAAAGCGAGACGGAGGATATTTTCGAACGCAGGGAGAACATTCGCGGATGCTTCGCGCTCGCGGACGGCGCGGAAGTGCAAGGCAAAAAAGTAATTCTCATCGACGACGTGACCACGTCCGGCACCACCTTCAACGAAGCCGCGCACGTTCTTAAAACTGGCGGCGCGAAAAAAATATTAGCCCTCGCGGTAGCGAAGGCATAGAAAAAGGGAGCATGGCCATGCTCCCTTTTCTACTTTCTACGATTACGAACGCAGTAGCCCCCAAGCAAAATACCCTGGCATCTTCGAGGGGCTCTCGGAGGCGACGAAGGTCGCCGAGAGGGAGCGGCCGCGCAGCAGCGCGGAACGCGTACCCGAGAAGATGCCAGGGTATTTTGCTTGTGGGCTACTGCGGAAGAAGATTGTTGATCAATGTACTCACGGTAAAGAAATTCTGGTAGGTCGTAGAAAGCGAATCCAGCGACTGCTTGATGAGCCCAAGCGACTGGTCCGGAGAAAGATTCTGCGCAAGGGCGGTCTTCGCTGCGGCGTTCTCGCTCTCGGCATTGCCAAACGATGATTGCGCGCTATCAAATGCGGCCTGCAAAGCGGAGTTCGGCGAAATATTCTCAAGGAACGATACCACTTGCTCTGTTTGCGTCATCCTTGTCTGCGCGGTGTCAAAAAGATTCTGATTCTGCGCCCATAAAATAAAGTTGTTCACATTCTCGCTGAGCGGAAGGAACGTCCCCGCGCGCCATGCGAGTACTTCCTGGGCGATCGCCTCGCTGCCGGCGATGCCCACGCTGTTCAATTTCGTTAATGCCAGATCATAATAGTTCGACGCATCATTCAGGTTTCCCAAAAGCTGCGCTTGCAATGGCTGTGCATCGCTCTCGACGGTCGTGCTCGCCAGATTCGTCTGGAGTGTTTGCACTTCCTGTTGCGCGCACGCGATCGTCTCTCCGACCAGCGTCTTACGCAGCGCGAGTTCCTGATTGGTCTCTTGGGTGCTGGTAAGCGACGGATCGTTCTGTATCGCCGTTATTTGGGCAATGTCCGAAGCGGAGATGCCACAATCAACTGCGGCGCGCGCGACCGGCGCGCGAAATGCCGCAACGCCAACCGCACCTGCAACGAGCAGGGCAAACAATGCGCTCACTATCATGGCCTTCGAATGATTCATTATGATCGCGGAATTTTTATTAATGGGACAGCTGCTGCAACGCCTGATCAACGGAGAGCGTGGTGGTTGAGGCGGTCGACGTCGATTCCCCCGCAGCGGCGACCGAAGTGGAAGCGGAAGACGTCGCTTGCGCACCAAGCACCGTGGCAAACGCTTTCGTGAGGGCCGCCGGCGATGCGACGGTTACTCCGCCAGCAACGGTCGATGTCACCTGAGGATATTCAATGTCCGCAAGCTGGATCTGCATGTCGATCGCCTGCGCCTCCGCATGCAATCCTTCCGGATCGATCACCGAATATTGAATGGGCGTGATCGAACGCGTGGCGGGGAAAATTCCCGTCACAATAAGTATGAAAAATCCGACGAGCGCCACTGCAGCACCCGCCTCTACGATATGCAAAAACGCGAACACGCCGCGCATCGTCCGCGGCGCCGCCTGCGGGGAAAGCAAAATTTCCGTGCGGGAGCGTTGGGTAAACTCTGCGTCGGGTTTGATGGTTTTAAATTGTTTGAGACTGTCGAATAGTTTCATGTTCTTCGTTACTCTTCTGTGCTTTCGTCACCCAATTTCTTTTTTAACTCCCTGATGGCGCGATGCTGGGCGAGCTTCACTGCGCCTTCCGATTTTTTGAGGATCGCCGCGGTATCTTTCAGCGGCAGGTCTTCGATAAATCTTAGAATGATGACGTCCTGGTAATCCGGCTTCAGCTCGGCTATGGCGCGATGCACCTTTTCGAGCTGCAACTTCGTGGAAAGATCTGCCTGCGCGACGGCGGGAATAATAGAGGACTCGGGATCAATCTTGTCGAGACTGATATCGTCCTTCCGTGAACGATAATGGTCGATCACCATGTTCCGCGCGATCTGGTAGAGCCAGCTCGAGAACGGATGTCCACGATGCTTGTAGGTGCCTACCTTCTGCCATGCGGACAGAAACACATGATGGGTGATATCCTCGGCTTCCTCACGGCTGCCGACCTTGATCACCACGAACCGGTATATGGCCGGTTGATAATGATCGTAGAGAGAGCCAAAAGCCGAGGAATCGCCCCCGACGGCTGACCGAATGAGTTTTTCTTCCTCACCGTCTATCATGTAGAACGTGAATTATATGGATAAGTTACGCTTTCTCTAGCAAAAATGCCCCACGCAACATAGGGCATTCTCTATACGTTCATCATAACTCTTTTGGGGTGCCAGGTCTACTAGTAAGGCAACGATACGACACACTTGCGTTACGCTCAGGCAGAGTTTAGAATTCTTCCATTATGATTCTCTCCGACCGCGATATAAAGAAAGCATTGGCCGAAGGACGCATCAAGGTCACGCCCGCTCCCGATCTCTCAACCCAACTCGGGTCTTGTTCACTCGACCTGAGGCTCGGCAGTGAGGTTAAGATATTCCGTCGCTCAAAGATCTCCTCGATAGACCTGAGAGAGATGCCCGAGACCGACAAGATCATGGAGAACATCACCATATCCGAAGAGGAACCACTCGTTCTCCAGCCGCATGACCTCGTACTCGCGACGACATTGGAATGGCTCGAAATATCCGACGACCTTGTAGGACGCATCGAGGGGCGTAGCTCGCTCGGCAGGCTGGGCATCATCGTTCACGGCACCGCGTCGGTCTTCGATCCGGGATGGCGTGGCAAGCCGGTCATGGAACTCGGCAATCTCGGCATCGTCCCGGTGACACTCTACCCCGGCATGCGCGTCTGTGCATTCACGTTCGAGGAGGTCTCGAGCAAGGTTGAGGTGCCGTATTATTTAAAGAAAGACAACAAGTATGCCGGGCAAGAGAAACCACTGGCGTCGAAATTCGGGGAAGACCGGAAATCGAGGGAAAAGCATACCGACCGATGAAGGAAGACTCATACGAGATAGAAATAAAATGTCTTTTGGGCGATCGGAATAATGCGGAACGTCTGGAGCGGGACATGAAGAAGATCGACCCCGCGTTAGAGGTCTTGGGATCGCACAGGCAGCTCAATCATTATTTCCAAGGCAAAGGAGATGTTCGTGCGATAGCGAAGGCGATCAAAGATGAGACCGAGCGGAGATCGTTTATCGAACTTGCCGAAAAAGCCAAAGATTTTTCGCTCCGTACGCGCGATGCCGATGGTAAGGTTTTGCTCGTGTGCAAAGCCGCGATCGACGACACGACGAGCGCCAACGGCACGGCCCGCAGGGAATTCGAGAGCATAGTCGACATGCCGATAGACGCGCTCGACGAGGTTCTGCTCAAAGCTGGATTTTCCTATCAAGCCAAGTGGTCGCGCGAAAGGACGGATTATAAATTCTCGGGCGCAAACGTGACCATCGATAAGAACGCCGGCTATGGATACCTGGCCGAGTTCGAAATGATAGAGAGCGACCCATCCAAGGCTGAGGAAACAAAAGCGAAATTGCGAAAACTCATCGCCGACGTCGGATTAAAAGAGTTGGACCAGGCGAGGCTCGGCAGGATGTTCGCATACTACAATGCCCATTGGCCGGACTATTATGGGACGGAAAAAATCTTCGTGGTAGAATAAGGCGATGAAAGAGACTCGCCATCCCGAATACCAATATTTAGATCTCCTCCAGGATATTTTGGATAACGGCGAGAGGCAGGAAGATAAAGGCACGGGCGCGGTTACCCACAGCGTCTTCGGCCGCCAGTTGCGTTTCGACCTCGCCGAGGGATTTCCCCTGCTCACGACAAAGAAAGTGTATTGGAAAGGGGTCCTCTATGAACTCGCTTGGTTCTTGTCCGGCCAATCCAACATAAAATATCTGGTTGATAACGGCGTCCACATCTGGGACGACTACCCGTACAAGATATACCGCGAGAAGGCGGACAAGGGACAGGTGCCCGAGATGACGAAGGACGAGTTCGTCGGGAAGATCGCCGGCGATGCGGCCTTCGCCAAGATTCACGGTGAATTGAAATATATCTACGGGGAAATGTGGCGACGCTGGCCGGGGAAGAACGGCCGGACCGTGGATCAGGTACAGTGGCTTGTCGACGACTTGAAAAAAGATCCTGACGCGCATAACGCCCTCGTCAATTCCTGGGATCCGGAATATCTCTACGAAATGGCCCTGCCCGAAGAAGCCTGTCGCTTCCCCATCTGCCACAATATGTATCAATGCAATGTGAAGAGCGGAAAACTTTCATTGCACCTATACCAACGTTCGGCAGACATGTTCCTGGGAGTGCCGTTCAACATAGCCAGCTATGCCCTGCTCACCATCATTCTCGCCCAGGCCACCGGCAACCAACCGGGAGAATTCATACATACCTTCGGCGATGCGCATATATATCAGGAGCACATCAATCAGGTCAAAGAGCAGCTATCAAGGGAGCCGCGGCCGTTGCCCACGGTGACGATCGATCCGCCGGTCAGGAACATAGACGACTTCAAACCTGAGCACGTTACACTGGAAGGTTACGACCCCCATCCGGGAATAAAAGCGGAACTTGCGCCGGCAGGGGGCCTGATCACGGATTCCTGGAAGAAATTCCTCAAAAAAGATCAGGCTGCCGAATAAATCAGGAAGGCGTAATCGAAAGGATTTTTTTCGTCCTTTGCGTGGAATTCAGTATCGATCAATTTCCATTTTTTCTCGTCCAGTTCCGGAAAGAATGCATCGCCATCAAATGTCCCGTGCACTTTCGTGAGATACACCGTTTCGGCCAGATCCAAAGCCGCTCTATATATTTGCTCTCCTCCGATCACGAACGCCTCGTCGGCGTTGCCCGCCAATTTCAACGCCTCTTCCATGGAACGTGCCATAAGACAACCTTCGGCTTTGTAGCCCGGATTGGCAGTGATAACGATGTTCGTCCGCCCCGGCAGCGGTTTTCCGATGGACTCGAACGTCTTTCGCCCCATGATGACAGGGTGGCCCATGGTGATCTCTTTAAAATGTTTGAAGTCCGCGGGGAGATGCCACGGGATCTTTCCGCCGGCGCCGATCACCCGATTCTCCCCCATCGCTGCGATCAATGATATTTTCATGGCGCAAAATTTGGTTCAAGTGTACCACAAGTAGGTGAGCGGGTAAGGGGAGTCGGACCCCTGTCGTCTGATTGGCAACCAGATGTAATACCGTTATACGATACCCGCTTTACGGATTCATTATATATTGCTTCGCGAAAAAATCAATCCAACGCGACAGATTATTGTGCACCCTCAACCTCCTGATACGCCGCGCGCGAGATATCCGCGATTGTCTGTTCTTGAGCGGCGATGCTCGTGGTCCCCTTCGTCATCACGCATAACAGATAGGGATGCCCCGGCGCATAGACGATCCCGCAGTCGTGCAATTCCCATTGATACGGTACGCCGCCGGAAGTGTATGATGCCAATCCATATTTATGCGATACCACCGTCGAGCTTGGCACCCCCGCCACGATTCCCTGCGTGAATGTCGTCTGCGTCATCAATTTCAAGGCCTGTTCCGAATAATCGCGGGAAAGATACGTGGCGTTATAAAGCGTCTTGAATAAGATCGCATACTGCTGAGGCGTCATAATATCACTTGATGACGCGGTGGTCTCAGCGCTGAGCGGAATCTGCAGATCGGAGTATACATCCTGGACGCCCTGCAACTCGGCGGGGGTCGTGAGTGCGGTCAGCACATCCGCCGCATCGTTGTCCGAATATTTGATCATATATTCAATGAGTTGCTCGTTCGTATACTCCTGCCCGGGCGTGATGGCATCCGTCGGAGGAATTTCCTGCTGGGTGTTCAAGTCCGGCGCGCCGACTGGGTAGCTGTTTTCTTCATCAAGGATACTGCTCGTATTTTCCGCCATCGCGTAATACGCCATCATGATCGGCACCTTCCCTAGGCTCGCGGGATAATATTGCTCGTTGCCATTCACGCTCGCCGACTGGCCCGTCGTAAAGTCGGAAAAATATACCGACGCATTGGTGACGTCGCCCACGCTCTCATCCTGGGATATCGCCGACTGGATGGCGTTGATCATCGGCTGATCTTGCGAGAACGTCTTCACACTTCCAAGATTGCAGCTGATGAGGGGGCTGATGTATTGGTATCCGGTCAGCCGTAGCGGTGGCGGGATGGTGATAACGGTCGTTATCTTGTTCAATAGCCATCCCAACCCAAAACTCCCCACGCACGCGAGGATCGCCATGGCCCAATACAGCCGCTTCCTGCTGTTGCCCCCGTTCGGCTTTGCCATCTTTCAGTACTACTCAATACGCGCCAGTCGTGCATCTTGGTGCCCCCGCGAAGAATCGAACTTCGATTACAAGATCCGCAATCTTGCGTCCTATCCGTTGAACGACGAGGGCGAATCGCAGAGGAGATGTCCTTTTGTGGCCTAGCGTGCAGACACGACGGTCACAAAAGGACATCTCCTCTGCTCATCGCTTATATTAAAGAGAACAAGAGAAGGATACTAGAAGCGAAGGAATTTTTCAATGGAATCGATAAGCGTGGGCTGGTGCTCGATCTCCTTGAGCACCGTCTTCAAATTGGCGCGCAGCTCCGTCATTTTTTCTTCCGGCACGATGAGCGCGAGCGGCGGGTGCAGGCGCGAGCGGAAATAGAACGTCACCTCGGCCCATTCCACGCCGTCACTGTCAGCGCTCCAGCTCTCAAACTCTTTGAATAGATATGTTTTATATCCGCCGATGTTGATCTCGGTATCCGTCACGGTGAACCTGGTGGTCTGCGGTACCCTATTGCCCCAGACGATAAAGAGCATCTCCGCGATGACGATAAAAAAGCCGAAGAGAAAATCCTTCTCCCATACCGAGAACGCGATGATAAGCGCCGCCGCGATGATCGAAAACCAATACCACGAAACATCTTTCTCGCGATACTCGAACTCCGGCGCCTCCCACGTGATCTCGAATTTTGCCATATGGATATATTAGCACAATTCCCAGATTTCGTTTTTTCTTTATTTTGGCTTGAATCCTATAGGATTTTTATCGGCTTCCTCCGCAGGCGGCCCCATAAGCTGTTTTAAAACATCGAATACTATCTTAAATTGTTTATCATATTTCTTTTCCATCTCCGCAACTTTTTCCGCCAACTCCTTATTGCTGGCAAGCAATTGCCGTAGACGAACGAAGGTCCGCATGATAGCAATGTTTACTGCCACGGCGCGGTCACTTCGTAGCACGCTCGAAAGCATTGCCACGCCCTGCTCGGTAAAAACGTAGGGCAGATAACCTTGACCGCCTCGTCCGATCTTTAAGGTCGCAATTTGCGACCTTAAAGATTTAAATTCATCTCTAGTAAGCTGAAACATAAAATCTCTAGGAAAACGACTACTATTTCGCTTAACCGCTTCATTAAGTCGTTTGGTTGATACCTGATACAATTTCGCTAGATCATCATCCAACATCACTTTCCACCCCCGAATCATGTATATGCGCCGCTCAATAAATTCAGGTTGAATAACAATGTTTTTGTCTTTGGACATTTTCATAT
>DATKHM010000042.1:0-3421 GCA_035510235.1 Minisyncoccota bacterium
CCAATACGATGAGGATCTTATTGCGAAGCTCTTTTACTTTGAATATCTGTAGAAATCGCTCCATGGTGTCAGATTCATTTATGCTACCTTTCCGCCAGCTTTCTCAATTTTCAGTTTAGCACTAGCAGAGACCTCAAAGCCACTGATGGCGATCGGGAACGCGATCTCTCCCGTACCGAGAATCTTCACTTTTCCCTTATAATCTTTTTTTAATAATTTTGCGGTCTTTAAGAGCGCGTAGGTAACCTCAAGCGGGGTACCGGCTTTGGCGTGCGATTTGAACTTATGCGAAAGCATGCTGAGATTGAATATCTCCGGAACGTCCGCCTTCGGCTTGTTGCGGAATCCGCGCATCTTCGGGATCTTTAAAATGATGTCGCGTTCCGCCGGGCGGATACGGTGCCCCGCACGGGAGCGCTGCCCTTTTACGCCGCGACCCGAATAGCTGCCGCGCTTGCCGCTGCGGCCGATGCGTTGCAGGCGTTTGCCTCGTATGGGAGTTCGTGCGTGAAGTTTCATGATAATGGTGGTCGTCAGCTTATGCCTTCAATTTATGCTTTTAATTTTTTTAGGGCCTCGATGGTTGCCATCGCATTGGTCAATTTGTTCGGCGTACGGCCAAGCACCTTTGCCGTCGCGTCCTTGATACCTGCGAACGCGAGCACGAAGCGCACCGAACCTCCGGCGCGGAGACCGTGTCCTTTGCTGGCAGGTTTGATCATCACCTTTGCGGCGCTGTATTTTGCGATCACCTCATGCGCGATCGTACGCCCGTCCTTGAGGCTGACGGTCATGATGTGCTTCTTCGCATCGGCCTTCGCCTTTGCGACCGCCTGCTGGACGTCGAGGCCCTTCGCCACGCCGATGCCGATGCGCCCACGCTCATCGCCGATCACGATCGTGACGCGGAAACGGAAGCGCTTGCCTCCGGCGACGACGCGGGTGACGCGGCGATTGTCGAGCACGCGTTCCTTGAACTCTTCGCGCACCACAGGACGCGCGCGGTCCGGCCTTCTATTGAATGTCCTTGGAGAGGATGTTGATTCTGGCATGGTGTTATATTTTAAGTCCCCCTTTCTTTGCTCCATCGACGAAGCTCTTTACCCGGCCGTGGAACTTGTATGACCGACGATCGAATACCGCGGACGTGATGCCCTTCAGGACGGCCTTCTTTCCGATAACCTCGCCGACGGAAAATGCATTCGCCGTCTTATTTTCTTTCTTTGCGCCCTTTGCCGACTTCTCATCCTTTGCGGAAGGATTGATAGAAAAACTTGATGCCGAAAGGAGCGTATTCCCCTTCACGTCATCAACAAGTTGGGCGTAGAAATAGCGATTGCTGCGGCGCACGGTCAGGCGCGGACGCACGGCCGTACCGGAAATCATCGCGCGGGTGCGGGCAACGCGGCGCATTCTTTTCTGGTTCAGTTTCTTTTTTGCTTTCATGGAAATAAATATTATGCCGCGGCGGCGCCTGCTTTCTTGCCGACCTTCCTGCGGATAACTTCGCCCTGGTAATGGATCCCTTTGCCTTTGTACGGCTCCGGCTTCTTGAGCGCGCGGATCTCTGCCGCAGCCTGGCCAACGGCATCCTTGTCGATACCGACAACTTTGATCGTGTTCTTATCTACGGTAATAGTGACGTTCTCCGGAATCGATACCCGAACCGGCAATGCATATCCCAGGAACAATACCAGCTCTTTTCCTTCGATGACGGCGCGGTAGCCGACGCCTTCGATCTCAAGCACCTTTGTGAATCCCGTGGTTACGCCCTCGATCGCGTTCTTGACGAGCGCCCAGACAGTTCCCTGGATCGCGGTCGTCTCCATTTCCGCGGTCGTCGTGATCCAAAAGTTTTCGCCTTCGGTTTTGAGCGTGACGCCGTGCGGAACGGTGATCTTGAGTTCGCCCTTCGGCCCCTTGATCGTCAAAATACCGCGGCTCTCTACGAGGGTCGCACCGCCAGTGATTGCAATAGGTTTTTTGATAAGTCGGCTCATGGGGTTATGATAGATTAAATTAACGTTCTTACGTTACCAGATCTCAAAAAGATATTCCCCGCCGACCTTCTGCTTTTTTGCCTCGGAACCGGTCATGATGCCTTTCGAGGTTGAAAGCATCGCGAGCCCGTGGCCGTGCTTGATCGTCGGAATGCTCCGATAGTCCGCATAGGTATGCCGGCTCGGCTTGCTCATGATCTTAAAATCGTTCACCGCGGCCTCTTTATTTTTGTACGCGAGGCGCACCGCTATAATGTTTTTCCGGCCCACCGCTTCCTTTTCCGCACTCTTAAGATAGCCATGCTCGACAAGCTTCGTGAGGATCGCAAAATCCATCTTCGAGAACGGGAAGGTGATCTTGTCTTTCTTTGCCCGGGTGGCATTTTTTACTTCTGAAAGGATGTTGTAGTGCATAACATTACCAGCTGGCCTTTTTTATTCCGGGGATCTCGGCTTTCGTGGCCATCTCGCGGAAGCAGATGCGGCAAAGTCCGAAATCACGCATGAAGCCCCGCTTGCGGCCGCAACGGAAACAGCGCCGCACGATGCGGGATGAATATTTCGGGGTCTTTTTACTTCTTGCGATGACGGATTCTTTTGCCATGTTATTTTTTCTTCTTCTTGATAACCGCGGCTTCTTTCTTCATCGGTACGCCGAATTCGCCGAACTTTTCAACGGACTTGATGCGATTCCGCACCTTCGGCACCACGCTCACGCCAAGTGAGAACGATACCGGGGATTTCTCCGGCGATATTTCCGGGAACACCAGATGGTCGCGGACGCCCACGTTAAGGGTGCCGCCCTGGTCGATCGCGGAATGCTCCAAGCCGCCAAAGTCTCTCACGCGAGGTAACACTATTGTAATCAAACGCTCGAAAAAATCAACCGCTTTCTCGCGGCGGAGCGTCACACGCAAACCCACGATCTGGCCCTCGCGCAGTTTGAAGCCGGCGATGGACTCCTTGGCGCGGCGCACCTGCGGGTGCTGACCCGTCACGGCGGCGATGTCGCGCAACACCTGAGGTAGAATCTTTTCCTCAAAGCTCGGTTGCTGGCCAAGGCGGCCGACGCCCGCGTCAATGACGACCTTCTCCACGAAGGCGCGCATCGCTTTTCTATCCGTATGTGTTTTTTTGGTTTCAGCCATAGCCGTATTATTTAGAGAGTTGCTTTGCACTTTTTACAATAACGGACCTTGCGGTTGCCCTCCGTGCGGCCGCCGATCCGGGTCGGTGCCTTACAGTTCGGGCAGATGAGCATCACCTTGGAAGCGGCCATCGGACGCGAGACGGCGACGATCTGGCCCTTCTCTCCCTGCTTGCGCGGCTTCGAACGCTTCTTGAAAACGTTCAATCCATCGATCGTGATCTTGTCGTCCACCGGCGACGCCTTCAAGATAACCCCGGTCTTCCCGCGGTCC
>DATKHM010000043.1:0-8280 GCA_035510235.1 Minisyncoccota bacterium
CCCTTCAAATTATAATAGAGCTATGCAAGAATATGTGACCGACGCCATCGTGCTCAAGAAAGATCCGCTGGGCGATCTCGACGGCCGCTACACGCTTTTTACCAAACGATTCGGAAAAATTGTCGCCAAAGCAAAAAGTTCCCGCAAGATCACGTCAAAGCTTGCGCCGCACCTTGAGCCGGGGATCGTGGCGAAGGTGCGTTTTATTGAAACGAAAGGCACACAGCTTATTGATGCCTTAAAATCCGATCGGGCGGCGCTCCCGCTACGCGACCTGCATTTTTTAAGTCAACTTCTCCCCGACGCGGAACCGGAACCGGCCCTCTGGGAATTATTGGCGAGCGGGGATTTTGGATGGGCAAGGGCGCTCGGCGTCTTGGGATGGGATCCGGAAGACGCGGAATGTGTCGTATGCGGCGAAAAGCAGCCGTCGTACTTTTATATCACCCGCCAGGAATTTTATTGCCGTACGCATACTTCAAAAGCACCCCAAAGTGCGGTAATATCTATAGATGCCCGACTATAATCCGAATTCGATCTGGGGAAGTAAGGAAAAAAAGTATGTGTATGGTTCGCAGCAACCCGAAGCCACAAAGCCCAACCAGCCTGCGGGCACACCCCTCGGCGGCGGCGCAGGCGGCGAATCGAAGCCACCGTCATTCTTCCGCCGACACGGCCTGCTCTTTTTTACGATCGGCATATTCCTCGCGATTGGACTCGCGGCCTTTATTTATTATTTATTACTTCCCCCACCGGCGCCGGATGTTGTCATTTCGTTTTCGAATCCCGGTTCCATAGTGGTCGGCGAACCGTTTCCACTTATCGTCACGGTTTCGAATGAATCAAAAGTCGTGCTTGAGAACGCGGATTTGAATATCATGCTTCCGGGCGGCATCTCATTTGCGAGCAGTACCGCTCCTACGCAATCCGTCGGCACGTTGAGCTCAGGGACTATCAATCCGCCCCAGACGCTTTGGCTTGTTGCCACCGGTGACGAGGGGACTACGCAGACCGTGAATACCACGCTTACATACCAAACCGCCGCCACGGCGAGCTCAACCTTGACGGCGACTGCAAATGCGTCGCTCTCCGTCGGAACGCAGTCGGCGCTCACGCTGTCGTACAGCGCGCCATCGAGCATCTTCAGCGGACAGAACTTTGACATCGCGGTGAATTATCAAAATGATACGCCGGGCGTTTTGCAGGGCGTACAGCTTGAGATGCAATATCCGCCGGCGTATCATTTTGTTTCGAGCAGCACCACGGCGCCGACGGGTCCGGGGAATAATGCGTGGAATCTTGGCACCATCCCGGCGAACGCGACCGGCACGCTCGTCATTACCGGAAACATTGTCGGGCCGTCACAGGCGCAGTACCAGTTGACAGGCATGATTGGCGCAAGTTTTTCCGGTCAGTATTATCAAGCGTTCAGCGCGCCCGTGAGCTTCGCCGTGACGCCGTCGCCGCTTTCCCTTGCGATTGCGCTGAATAATTCCTCGACATACATTGCAAAATTGGGTGATAACCTCAATTACGCGCTCACGTATACGAACAATTCCAACGTGACGTTCGAGAGTGTGAATATTTCCGCGGCGCTCGTCGGGCAGATGTATGATTTTTCATCGCTCAAAACCAATGGTTCATTTAATTCCCAGTCGAATACCATTACGTGGTATGCGGCGAACACGCCGGCGCTCGCATCGCTCGCGCCCGGACAGTCCGGCACGGTGAATTTCACCATCAATACGCAACAGGCATTCCCAATAAAGTTGTCCAGCGATAAAAATTATGCTTTAAGCGTCACCGCAACGGCACAATCGCCGACCGTGCCGCCGAACACTGCCGGAACGAACACCACGTCAATCTCCACGCTCACGAGCAAGGTCGGCGGCGTGATCGCGCTCACCGCAAATGCCTATGCCAAAGAAACAGCGCCGGGCATCACGAACACCGGCCCGTATCCGCCAAAGGTGGACCAGCCCACGGAATACTCGATCCACTGGGATATCGTGAACTATTCAACCGATGCGACGAGTGTTACCGTATCGGCGTATCTACAGTCCGGTAGCACATTCACCGGCGTGGCGACGAGCACCGGCATCCTTTCGACCTCAACGCCCACGTATGACGCGGGAACCGGGCTTGTGACGTGGACCATTCCGTTCATTCCGGCGACGACGGGCGTGATAAGCCCTCCGGCGCAGGCGATATTCCAGATCACCAACACGCCGGCGATCAACCAAATAGGGCAGGCGGTAACCTTGCTTGGACCGACGACGCTCACCGCGACCGATGAGTACACCGGTTCGCCAGTGATCTTCACCGCGCCCGCCGTAACCACTCATCTGACGAGTGACCCGTCCGTCTCCGCTGATGAGACCGGCGATGTAACACAATAATCATTAATAATATGGAAAAAGAAAAAGACGGGCTACAAAAAGTTGCTGCACAAAAAACCGATAGTGGATTGATGGAAAAGATCGTGTCTCTCGCCAAGCGCCGAGGGTTTGTGTTTCCCGGATCGGAAATCTATGGGGGGCTCGCGAACTCATATGAATATGGTCCGGCGGGAGTAGAGTTGAAAAAGAATATTCAGGACGAATGGTGGCGCGTGTTCGTGCGCGAACGGAGCGATATGGTTGGTCTCGATTCGTCGATCATTTTGCATCCCAAAGTGTGGGAAGCGTCGGGGCATGTGGCAGGGCTCGTGGATGCGATGGTGGAGTGTAAACATTGCCACACGCGCACGCGGGCGGATCATCTGATTGAAGATCACTATGAGGCGAAAGGCGAGAAGATCAGCGTAGAAGGGAAAACGGAAGCTGAGCTCGACGCAATTATCCAGGAGAATAAGATCAAGTGCCCGACATGCGCGCATTTTGAATGGACGCCCGTGCGTAAGTTCAACTTGTTGTTCGAGACGAACGTTGGCATCGTTCCCGAGTCGCAATCAAAAGTCTATCTTCGTGGCGAAACTGCGCAGGGGATTTTCATCAGCTTTAAAAATATTCTGGATTCGACCCGTGTTCGATTGCCGTTCGGGGTCGGTCAGATCGGGAAGAGTTTTCGCAACGAGATTACCAAGGGTAACTTTATTTTCCGCACGCTTGAGTTTGAACAGGCAGAAATAGAATATTTCTTCGATCCGGAAGAGACAGATTGGAAAGAGCTTTATGAAAAATGGAAAGGCGATCTCAAAAATTTTGTGACGGAAAATTTGGGCGTCAACGAGAAGGCATTACGCTGGCGGGAGCATGGCGATGAAGAGCGCAGCTTCTACAGCAAGCGTACGGAAGACTTGGAATACAAGTTCCCGTTCGGGTTCAAAGAACTCTGGGGTTTGGCGTATCGCACTGATTACGACCTTAATCAACACATGAAATTTTCCGGTGCTGATCTTTCGTACACCGATCCGACGTCCGGGAGGAAATTCGTTCCGCACGTGATCGAACCGGCGGTGGGCATCAACCGTTTAATGGCAATGGTCATGCTCGACGCATACACCGAAGACGGGGAACGTATTTACCTAAAGCTCAAGCCGCGGCTCGCGCCATACAAGGCCGCAATATTTCCGTTGCTCGCGAACAAGCCGGAGCTGGTGGAAAAGGCCCGCGCGATTTATGACGATCTCCTTAAGCATTTCATAGTGGCGTGGGACGATCGCGGCAATATCGGCAAGCGCTATTACGCACAGGACGAGATCGGCACCCCGTTCTGCGTTACGGTGGATTTTGACACGTTAGGCGAAGGCGACGAGAAGAACAAAGATACGGTGACTGTCCGCGATCGCGACACGGGAACACAGGAACGGGTGTCCATTGAAACGTTGAGGGAGTTTCTCCATGGCAAAATTTATCATTAAGGGCGGGAAGCCGCTCTTCGGCGAAGTAACGATCTCGGGAGCGAAGATGGGAGCTCCGAAGCTCATGATCGCGTCTCTTCTTACCGAAGAACCGTGTATTTTAGAAAACTTTCCGAATATTGGAGACACAGCGATCACCGCAGAGCTTCTCCAAACGATAGGAAGCACTATTGACATCGGCGGCTCGACAGCAAGGATCACAACGCCAGTAATAAAAAATAATCGTGTGCTCACGCTTACGCGTCGCAACCGCATTCCGATCCTTGCGCTCGGGCCGTTGCTCGCCCGCACCGGCGAGGCGGAAGTGCCCATCCTCGGTGGCGACAAGATCGGGCCGCGGCCAGTGGATATTCACCTTGAAGGACTCGCAAAACTTGGCGCGCAGATTCAAATAACAAAGGACAGTTATCATGCGTGGGCGCCGAAGGGTCTTACGGGCGCGGAGATCGAACTGCGCTTTCCGAGCGTCGGTGCGACGGAGAACATCATGCTCGCAGCGGTACTTGCGAAAGGAAAGACGGTCATCAAAAACGCCGCGCTTGAGCCGGAAATTATAGAGCTTATGAAAATGTTGCAGAAAATGGGCGCAATCGTGGAGCTCTCACCGCCGCGCACGATCACCATCGAAGGAGTGGAAAAACTGCACGGTGTCACGCACCGCGTCGTGGCCGATCGTAACGAAGCCGTTTCCATGGCATGCCTTGCCATCGCGACGAACGGCCGCATCATGCTGAAGGGCGCGGTCCAGGAACACCTCATCACATTTTTAAATGTCGTTCGGCGCCTTGGCGGAGAATACGAAGTGACGGACGACGGCATCGCGTTCTCCAAAGCCGGGGAACTGAAATCGCTCTCAATCCGCACCGACGTCCATCCCGGATTCATGACCGACTGGCAGCAGCCGCTCGCGGTCCTGCTCACGCAGGCGCACGGCACCTCGACCATACATGAGACAATCTATGAAGATCGCTTCGCCTACGCGCTCGACCTCAACGAGATGGGAGCGAAAATAAAAATAACGACCGAATGCCCAGAAGACGAACCTTGTCGTCTTGAAGGTAAAAGCGCATATCATGTTGCCACGATCGAAGGACCCACGACGCTTACGAGCAAGCACCTTATCGTGCGTGATCTCCGTTCCGGCATGGTGGACGTTCTTGCCGCGCTCGTTGCCCGTGGCATCTCCGAAGTTGAAGGCGTGGAAGAGATCGATAGGGGATATGAACGGATTGATGAACGGTTGCGGCAGCTCGGGGCGGATATCTCGAGGCTATAAGGATGAATAACCCTTCTTGGGAGCTATTTTCTATTTAGAAACTGCGCTTCGCGCGCGAAGCGCAATGTGCCGCCTTCGTCATGCCGGTATAACAGCGTAACCTTCTTTCCTTCTTTATTTTTGAAGACCAACGTGGAGATGCCGTTCAGTGCGACCTTCGTACGGACATGCGATACGACGCCGTCTTCCTTTTCGCGGACAAGGCGTTTGACCTCAAAGCTGAGGTTCTTGGTAAGTCCTTCGAGTGTGACGGGAACGAAATGGTGCACGGGCTTCTTCATGAGGCCCTCAGTGTACCACGATATGCCTTTTATAGAAAGGTTTGTTCTTTACCGTCGCTTCACGCATTTTTCATAAAGTCCTTTTAGCTTGTCTTGCGGATCGTATTTTTGTTTGAGTGCGTCGTAGGCCTTTTTATCATAAATCTTCCAAAATTCTTCTTCGGTATAAAACGAATCCGAGTACAATCCCTTTTTTCCTTCCAGTGCGGAAACTTTTTTTTCGATCAACCGATTATAGTGTCCTTCCTCTTTTTCGGTCGAAACCGAATCCCAGAAGCCAAAATTTACATACAGTTTTTCCGGATCGAATGAATAGAAGGGGAACTTTACATTCTTTCGGTAGCTGCGAAAAGGGCAGATCCATACGGGTCGTATATTGATCTCATGGAAGAAGAATTTTTGGAATGCCGGGGCGTTGTCCACGGGGATATCCACGTCCTGAATGATCGTTTCTCTTTGCGAAAAGGGACTAGTTAGCTTGAGCAATAAAGGATGTGTCTGGGCAAAATTCCTCATCTTCCAATATGAGGCTGAGTTGAGGCGCTTCTTACCGAAAAATTTTCGTATCACCGGATTCTGTGCGCCGAATGATTTTGAGCACCAGAACCAGTCGGTGTCCCATCGCCAGAGATAATCATGGACAGAGAGATAGTCGTCTCTGCCACTTTTAATGGATTTATAATAAATATCCATATAGGTGTAATCGCTTACGAAGGGGGCTTCTGCCGTAAATGTTCCCGTCGTAATGTACATCTCTTCGGGGCTGAACATGGTGCCGTCCACGAAGTCAGGGGCGGCATCTGCGCAAACCTTCTCGAGTGCTTTAAAATATGATTCCGCATCGCTGTAACGCGTGTGATGGATCTTTACGAACGGCTTCACGGGAATCAGCATCACTTTCAGTCTGAGAGCATAACCGAGGGTTCCGTATGAATTGGGAAAGCCATAGAACAGATCCGGACGCTGATCCTTATTGCAGATGACGGTCTCTCCTGTCGCAAGCAGGATTTCCATCTCGAGCACGGTCTCGTGCACGAGGCCATAGCGGAAGGAAGTCGCTTCTATGCCCACGCCAGCCACGGCTCCGCCGATCGTTATCGTCTTGAGTTGAGGGACGACGGCCGGCATCAGGCCGTACTTGAGCGTCTCGTTCGCAAAGTCTTCATAAGTGGTCATGCCTTCCACGTCTGCCCAGCCCTCCGTAATATTGACCGAAAGAACATGATTGAAGTCCCGCACGCTCAGATGATGCTCTTGGGATTCTGCGCGTTTCCGAAAAAGGTTCGAAGTCTGTTTGCCAAGCCGCACGCCGCTTGCGTGGCGCATCTGTTCCGAAAGGCGATGCTTCCTGGTCTCGTAATCCGACATTTAACGGATCGAGTGATATCCACCAAGCACTCCCTTCTTGGACAATACCAATTGCCACAGCTGTATCTTTCTCGCCCGGAACGATCCTGCACACGATAACAGATAGTAGGTCCACATCCGGTAGAATCGTTCGCTGTAATCCTTTTTTATGCTCGGCCAGCTGGCAACAAAATTATCGTGCCACGCCATCAGTGTTTTATCGTAATCCGCGCCGAAGTTATGCCAGTCTTCGAGGACGAACAGGTGTTCCATCGCATCCCCGAGATATTTTACGGAAGGAAGGTTGCTGTTAGGAAAAATATATTTAGTGGTCCACGGGTCTGTCATTGTGTTAGATACATTGGAACCGATAGTATGCAGCAGGAACAGCCCGTCGTCATTCAGTCTGTCGCGCGCCACCGTAAGGAATGTCCGATAGTTCTTATAGCCGATATGTTCCGTGAGGCCGATCGAGATGACGCGGTCAAATTTCCCCTTTGCCTCGCGGTAATCGGTAAGCTGGAATTCGACCGGCAGACCCTTACATGATTCCCGAGCAAATTTAATTTGCTCTTTGGAAATATTTACCCCCACGCCGGTGATCTTATAATGCTCCGCGGCATATTTAAGAAAACTTCCGAAACCGCAGCCGAGATCGAGAATGCTCATGCCCGGCTTCAGGCCCACTTTCTTACAAATCAGATCGAACTTCGCCTCCTGTGCTTCATCAAGCGTTTTTGCGTCTTTCCAATAGCCGCAGGTGTATGCCATGCTTTTTCCGAGCATGGATTTATAGAGATCATTGCCGATGTCGTAGTGTTCATGGGCGACTTTGAGCGACCGGGATTTTGTCTGGTGATTTAAGATCCTTGCCTTAAGATAGTGCGCCGCCATGGTCCAGTTCATGAGCGCATCGTCCAGGTCTACCCGGAGCACCCTAAAGAAAAACTCATCGAGCCTGGCGCAATCCCACCAGCCGTCCATATACGATTCCCCAAGACCCAGATGGAGATGCCTCATGACACGGGGATAAAAATCCTCGTTATGCACCTGAATGTCCCACGGCTCCGCGCCGTTCACGACGATCCCGGCCTGAGCCGCCAGATCCGTAATAACTTCCTTGTCTTTCTTCATGATTGATTTTTGTAATGTATACACGCCTTATTCTATCGTTCCCTTAAAAATCTTTCAAATGGGGATTGCGCGCCCAATCTGGTAAACTTATAGCAATGGCAGACGAACTATCATTACCTGCGCTTGCAGGGAAAAAGAGCGAAGAGATATTTTCGACGCTAAAGACCTCCGCGAAAGGGCTTTCCCAACCAGAGGCCGCCGAACGGCTTAAGGCCTATGGCCCAAACGAGTTCTCCGGAAAGAAAAAGCTCCGCCCCTTGCTGATATTCCTTTCGAAATTCCGGAATCCGTTGCAGATCCTTTTGATCGCGGCCGCGATTATCTCCGGTATTTTGGGATCGCACGTCGAGGCGATCATCATTTTGGCGATCGTCTTTGGC
>DATKHM010000044.1:0-4942 GCA_035510235.1 Minisyncoccota bacterium
CTCGTGAACGACCTTCTCGTCGAAAATTTCCCCGAGATCGTGGACATCAAGTTCACCTCGCGCATCGAAGAAGAGTTCGATGAGATCGCCGAAGGAAAAATGAAGTGGACGGAAGTGTGCCGCGAATTCTACGGCCCGTTCAAAAAGAACCTCGCGGAAAAGGAAGCGAGCGTGGAAAAGCAGGTGGAGATATCGACGACGCCCTGCCCGCACTGCGGCAAGCCGATGGTCATCAAGTTCGGACGCATGGGAAAATTTCTCGCCTGCCCCGAGCCGGGCGTGAAAGTCACGCTCCCGATGCCGGAAGAGGCGGCACAGATAAAGGCGCTCGAGGAGAAAACAAAGGACGAGCGCTGTCCGATCTGCGGCAAGCCGATGAAGGTCACCCGCGGCCGTTTTGGCTTCTTCCTTGGCTGTACGGATTATCCAAAATGCAAAGGCATCATGAAGATCTGGAACAAGACCGGATTCAAATGCCCGAACTGTCTCGCATCCCCCGACCGTCGCGACAAGCCAGGCGACATCGTGGAAAAGAAATCCCGCGGACGAGGCAAACCATTCTTTGCCTGCACGCGCTATCCTGACTGCACGTTCGTGATGAATAAAAAACCGGAATCGGAGGAGGAGTTGCAGGCGGCGCTCAAGTACTGGATAGAGAATCCGCCGAAGCCAAAGAAGACAAAAATAAAATAGCCATCACTATTTCGTTCCAACGTAGGAACGTCCACTCACTCAATAGTGATGGCTATTTTATTTTTCCTCAGTGTTATAATAAAACCACAACATCATGAAAAAAGGATTTACTCTTGTCGAGCTTCTTGTTGTCATCGCGATCATCGCCATCCTTGCTGTTGTCGTCATCCTCACGATCAATCCTACCGAACTCCTCAGGCAGGGGCGCGATGCCACCCGCGTATCCGATATGAGCACGCTCAATAAGGCGATATCGCTCTATTATCAGGATGCGATGAGCAAACCGAGCACGATGTTCATGGGAACGTCTTCCGTGGTGTACGTCTCCGTTCCCGATCCCACTGCGACCTCCACCGCCGGAGATCAGTGCCAAGGACTCAGTCTTCCCTCATTGCCGACGGGGTTTATCTATCAGTGCGCGGCGTCTTCCACATATATGAACACTAATGGCACCGGATGGATCCCGATCAACTTCAATTCGTATTCTGCGGGCGCGGTGATCTCCAAGCTCCCTGTCGATCCCATGAATACCACCTCCACTAATCTTTACTATACCTATGAAACCGACGGTATAGGAGGATTCAAACTCGCGGCATTCTTTGAATCCCAAAAATACGCGCCGCAGATGGCGAGTGATGGTGGCACTGATCCCGAACTCTACGAAAAGGGTAGCAACCTTTCGCTTCCCACAGCGCGCGGCCTCGTGGGATACTGGCCGTTCAATGAAGGAACGGGAACCATCGCAAATGATATAAGCGGCAATGGCAATAATGGCACATGGAATGGTTCGCTGACTGCGGGGAGTTATTACACGACCGGCAAAGTGGGACCATGGGCAGGAACATTTGACGGAACGGACGACTATTTGGCTCTGACGAACAACGATCTCACGAGCAGTCTCTCCGGCGAACAGATCACGGTCCTTGCCTGGGTAAACCCAGTGCAGACATCCAAAAATGATTTACTTAGTTTTAACGGAAATTATAACTTCTTTGCGCCAGGCAATCGGCTAGGCAGTAATTATATCAGCTATTGGGATTCTACTAATGGATGGCAGCATGGGAATAACATATATCCTATGGGTAGCTGGAGTTATATTGGATTCACGATCAATGGCACCGCACTGACGTTTTATGGTAACGGAAATCCGGACGGGACCGGGACCGTCGCCCCTTTCACTGTTTCCACGAGTACGCCTATCCGTATTGGCCTTTCCAATGCCGGAGAATATGCGGCCGGACTCTTTGACGACATCCGTGTATATGACCGAGTTCTCTCTGCCACCGAGATCCAGGAGATGTATAATGCGGAAAAATAATTCGTAACCATGACCGTCAAAGAAATCGCGAAAAAAGAACCAGAGAGTTTGATCGGACACGCATATGCGTTCGCAGAAAAAGCGCACGCCGGACAAAAACGGAAGAGCGGCGAGCCGTATTTCAACCATTCGCTCGCAACGGCGGAGATATTGCAATCATGGCACCTGGATGATGCCACGATCGCCGCGGGGATCTTACACGACACGGTGGAAGACACCGGCGTACCACTCGAGACGATCAAGAAAGAGTTCGGCGCCGAGGTAGCGTCGCTCGTGGATGGCGTCACGAAACTTGGGCACATAAAGTACCGTGAGACGCCCGCGGACAGCAACGGCGCGGCGCCGATAAAAAAGGGAACGGTAAAACAAGTTGCGGAAGAGAACAGGGCCGAGAACCTCCGCAAGATGGTGCTCGCGCTCAGCCAGGATCTGCGCGTGGTGTTCATCAAGCTCGCCGACCGTCTGCACAATATGCAGACGCTCTCCTCGCTTCCGCCGGTCAAACAAAAACGCATTGCGCTCGAGACCGACGAGGTCTACGCCTCGCTCGCCTACCGGCTCGGCATGCACAACGTGAGCGGCGAACTTCAGGATCTCGCATTCCCCTATCTCCATCCGCGCGAATACGAATGGCTGATGCGCACGGCAAAGGAACGGTATGCGGAACGCTTCGCATACCTCGAAAAGATAAAACCGCAGGTAAAAAAAGTGCTCGAAGACCATGACATCAAACCGCTCGATATCGAGATCCGCGCCAAGCGTTACAGCAGCCTGTACAAAAAATTATTGAAGCGCGACATGGATATCGAACGCGTGCACGACCTTGTGGCCATGCGCATCATCGTGGAAACATTGCCGGAGTGCTACGCGGCGCTCGGCGTGATCCACGAGGCGTGGCCGCCGCTTCCGCGCCGCATCAAGGATTACATCGCCATGCCGAAGCCGAACGCGTACCGCAGTCTCCACACGACCGTCATCGGCCCCGAGGGCAAACGCGTGGAGATACAGATCCGCACCAAAGCAATGCATGACGAGAACGAATACGGGGTCGCCGCGCACTGGCTCTATAAACAAAACAAGCAGGGCGTGGCCGTATCGGGGAAAAAACTGGCGCAGGAGATCGCGTGGGTGCAACAGCTCAAAAACTGGCAGGAGCACTTCGCGGGAAACGCCGACGATCCCGAGGAGTTCGTCCGCGCAATGAAGATCGATTTCTTCACCGACCGGATCTTCGCCGTCACGCCGCGCGGCGACGTGATCGACCTCCCCGTCGGATCCACCCCCATCGACTTCGCCTATCACATCCATTCCGAGGTCGGCAATGCCGCGACAGGCGTGAAGGTGAACGGCGTCATGAGCACGCTCGATCATCTTCTAAAATCAGGAGACGTCGTGGAAATCATCATGCAAAAAGGAAAGAAGCCGTCGGAGGACTGGCTCCGCTTCGCGAAGACGACCATCGCCCGCGACCATATCCGTATGGCCCTGCGCAAAAAGAACACGTTCGCCCATTCACTCAGCCTACCCACGCACGCCGAGCTTAAGGTGACCGCTGAGAGCCGCGTGGGCATCGACAAGGATATTTCGGGAACGATTGCGGAAATGCACGTCGGCATCATACATTTCCATGCCGAACCGGCGAAGGGCAAACGATCCCACGTCAACCGTGTGGAAATCCAATCGACCGATAAGAAGAAGATCGAAAAGCTCATCGCTAAACTGCGCGGGGTGAAAGGAGTAAAAGAGGTAAGCTATCGACTGGTGTAGTCTTGTTATTTGCCTTACCCCTTCATTGCTCCTCCTTACCCAGCCTCCGTAAAATACTTTCCAGCTCTTCCTCCGAAAAGAAGGTGATGGTGATCTTGCCGTTATTCGCGTTCTTGCTGATCTCCACGGGCGCACCGAGCGATGTGCTCAACTCTTCCTGCATCGCCTTCACCTCAGGCGCGAGATGAACCTCTTGCAACGGCGGCCGCCCGCGACGGTGCGCGCCGCCTGATGCGATCGCGACGTGCTGGACGCGCTCTTTGACATCGCGCGTGGTCAGTTTGTTCTGAACAATATCTTCGAGTAACTTTTTCTGTTCGGCAGGATCTTCTATGGTGATCAAGAGCCGCGCATTGCTTTCAGAAACTTTCCCCTCCTCCACCGCGCGCTGAACGTACTCCGGAAGATCGAGCAGACGCACGCTGTTCGCCACCACTTCGCGGCTCTTGCCGAGCTTCGCCGCGATCTCGCGCTGCGTCATCCTAAACTCCTCCTGCAGACGCTGGAACGCCCGTGCCATTTCGATAGGATTCAGATTCTCTCTTTGGATATTTTCGATGACGCCGAGCTCCAATTTTTCCCGTTCAAGATTGATATTGCGTACGATCGCGGGGACGCGCGGAAGTCCCAGCAACTTCGCTGCCATAAATCTTCGCTCGCCCGCGATGATCTGATACTCCACCGCGATGCCCGTCGGAGTTTCCTTTTCCACTTTTGACACGACGAGCGGCTGGAGGAAACCGAACTCGCGGATCGAACTCGCAAGTTCATGCAGCGCATCCTGATCAAAATGCCGCCGCGGCTGATCCGGATTCGGCGTTATTTTTTCAACCTCGATATGGAATATCGATTCCTGCGCGAGCTCGTCGCGCTTTTGGGATTGCTGGGGCGGGTGTTGCGATTGAGGTTGCGCTACAGGCTGAGATTGCGGCGCGGGTTGTGACTGCGGAGTATATGGCGGCTTTTCTTCCTGCAAATGTATCACTGGTGGCGCTGGCTGGATCGGTTGAGAGACCGGCTGCACCGGCGGCACAAAACTCGGACGCGGCTGCGCCTGTTGCGGTTGGGAATTCTGCTGCGGCGGTTGCGCAGGAACGCCATCGGCGCCAGTCACTTGGTTATTTTTCGGTATCAACGACTCGAGTCCTTTGCCTAACATATTAG
>DATKHM010000045.1:0-6653 GCA_035510235.1 Minisyncoccota bacterium
AACTCGTGCCGTTTTTGCCGGAGACCGCAAAGAAGATCCGCACCGCGATTGTGCGCGAGGGTGGCGCATTGAAGACGAAGAAGCCCGGAACGCTTTTCCCGCGGATGGAGCAATGATACGGGCGCAGAAATATATTCATGGAAGAAATAGAGATAAAATTTCTTGATGTTGACCGGGAGGCACTTGAACGGCGACTGAACGAGCTTGGGGCAAAAAAAGTCGGCGATTATCACTACCGCCGCGTCGTTTTCGATCATCCGGATTTTCGCCTCGATAAAAATGCATCCTGGCTACGCCTTCGGGACGAGGGCGACAAAGTAACGCTCACTTTCAAGCAGCGCCTTGGGGTGGATGCGGACCATCCGCTAGGGGGAGATAAAGGAATGTACGAGCGTGAGACGATCGTACAGGATTTTGATGCGACCCGAGAAATTCTTTTAAAAATTGGTCTCGTAGAAAAGATGTATCAGGAAAATAAGCGGACCCGGTACGTATTGAACGAAATCGAATGCGACATCGACACATGGCCCCTCCTTGAGCCCTATCTCGAAATTGAGGGCAAGAGTTGGGATGAGGTCTATAGAACAGCGGAAACGTTGGGGTTTGACCGTAAGGAAGCAAAGATATTTTCGGCAAACCAAATCTATCGCTTGCGCGGTCTTGATGACCGCAACTACAAGAGACTGACCTTTGAAGAACAGATCAAGCGCCAGACGGATAGGTTTTAAAAGGGAGACGATTTACCGCCCCATCTCGTCGAACAGGCTCTCATATACCCGATTGATGTCGTGGTGGAAGTGTTCGATGTCGACGTCATTGTTTTCGATCATGATCTCGGCGCGGCTGCCGATCGTGGGGATGTCAACCTCGTTCTTCATCTGTTCTTGCTCCATGAATTTTTCCCATGTTGTCATGCCTTCACCTGTGCGATTCCTCGCGAGCAGGCGGCCATATCGTACCTTCGCGTCGGCTGGAATGTAGATGAGGATCGATTTTATCCCTTTGTTGTTAAGCCCGCGCAGCATCTTCTCATCTCCGAGCCACCGCACGCCGTCCAGGATGGTCACGTCAACGTCCTCGTGCATGATGCGGTGTTTCATCGCGCGCGAAAGTGCGCCGTCTTTGAAGCCGGTCTCCGCATTCATGATGATCGCCAGTTTTTGTTCGTTGTCCCGCCCGTGCGGAATGCCCCATAGATCAAGCGTCTCACGCAGGATCTCCGAGAACGTATGGCGGCTCACCGAATAGCCGTCCTCGATGAGAAGTTTTTCAAGGAGGTTTGCACAGGTTTCCTTTCCTGCGAGCGGGGGGCCGACGAGGCCGATGACGAGTTTCATATTATATCTGTATGATAGAATGACTTTATCTATGCCGCAACCTCATTTTTTCGATGCGCATACGCACGTGCAGTTCTCCGGTTATAACGACGATCGCGATGCCGTGATTCGCCGTGCACTCGACGCGGATGTGTGGATGGTGAACGTCGGCACACAAAAAGATACCTCGCGTGCCGCAGTGACGCTCGCGGAAGAATATCCGGAAGGTATATATGCCGCGGTCGGCCTCCATCCGGTCCATACGAGCCGGTCGTATCACGACGCACAGGAGCTTGGTGGCGGGGAAGCAGCGACGGCGTTCACCTCGCGCGGCGAAGTGTTCGACGCGGACTACTATAGAGCGCTCGCGTTGAACCCAAAGACGGTCGCGATCGGAGAATGCGGCCTGGATTATTTTCACTTCAATGACGACGAGCCGCGCGAGGTGCAGATAAAAAAACAGAAGGACGCATTTCTGGCGCAGATAGAACTATCCAAGGAAGTCAAAAAACCATTAATGATCCATTGCCGAAATGCGTTCGACGATCTTATCGCGTTCGTTCGTCCGCATGCGCATGAGCTCGCACCCGGCGTCATCCACTTCTTTACCGGCACGCCCGACGATGCGAAGGCATTGCTTGATCTCGGTTTCTGCTTCACCTTCGGCGGTGCGATCACGTTCCCGGCACGAAAAGGGAAGTCGCAAGGCGATTATGACGAGGTCATCAAGCTGATCCCCATCGACCGGATATTGTCAGAGACCGATGCGCCCTACGTAGCGCCCGCGCCGTATCGTGGCCAAAAGAACGAGCCGGCCTATGTTGTTCACGCGGTGGCGAAACTCGCCGAGCTGAAAGGCATTTCTTCGGATGAAATGAAGGCGCGGATTTGGGAGAACGCAGAGCGGATTTTTAAGGTATAAAATGGACTATTTTCCTGCGTCGCCGTAGAATGGAAAGTATCCATGTCCGCATACGACCCAAAGAAAATAGAGGAAAAGTGGAACAAGAAGTGGCTTAAAGAGAAGGTTTTTAAAGCCAGCGACGATTCGTCGAAGCCAAAATATTATCAACTCGAGACGTTTCCGTACCCGTCCGCTGCGGGCTTGCATATGGGCCATCCCAAGGGTTATACCGCGGAGGATATCCACGCGCGCTACATGCGCATGCGTGGTTATGAAGTGTTATACACGATGGGATGGGATGCGTTCGGACTTCCCACGGAAAATTATGCCATCAAGGTAGGAAAGAATCCCAAGGAGATCGCGCTCGCGAACACCGACAATTTCCGCCGCCAGGTGCAGATGTTTGGATTTTCGTATGACTGGGACCGCGAGATTGACACATCATCGCCGGAATATTATAAGTGGACGCAATGGCTTTTTATTCAGCTTTATAAAAAAGGGCTGGCGTATCGCGCCGAAGCAAGGGTGAACTGGTGTCCTAAGGATCAGACCGTGCTCGCGAACGAACAGGTGATCGATGGAAAGTGCGAGCGGTGCGGAACAGAAATAGAGGAGCGAAATATGGAGCAATGGTTCTTTAAGATCACCGATTATGCAGATCGCTTGCTTACGGATTTGAAAGGCCTCGACTGGCCCTCGGCGACGATCAAGCGGCAGGAAGATTGGATCGGAAAGAGCGAAGGGGCGGAGATTGATTTCGAATTGAATTTGCCGCGGCCCAAAATGGATTTGGTCTTCGCAACAAACAATCAGGGCAAGTTCAAGCGGATGCAGAAATTATTTGCCGCTGCGGGTCTTGGAATTACCTTAAAAATGCCGAAAGAAATCGGAATTGCCAACTTCGATGTTGTTGAGGATGGAAAAACCATTGCCGAGAATGCCGGAAAAAAAGCGCGGGCACTCGCGAACCTCACCGACCTGCCGGTGTTTGCAGATGATACGGGATTTTTCATTGCCGGCGAGGAGATCGATCCAGTAACGGTAAAGCGGAACGCGCTTGGCGGGGCGGATGAGAAAGCTTTGACCGTAGAACAGATCGCCGAAAAAATGCAGGTATATTATAAAGCGATCGCTACCGCCCGCGGCGGAAAAGTGGATGCCGAATGGCGGCAGGCGCTTTGTTTCATTACCCCGGAAAAGGCAGTCGTTCATGAGGAAGCGGTGCGGCCGGTGGTCCTTACTGACGAGAGGCATGGCACCCTCGATCCATCGTTGCCCTTGCGGGGACTGTATATTCCCAAGATTACGGGGAAATATCCGTCGGAAGAAACAGAGGAGGAAGAACTGCTTGAACTTAAATCACTCATGGAGGCCATCCAAAGACTTTTTACTCCGGCTATAAAAATATTCACGACGCGCCCCGATACATTATTCGGCGCGACGTATCTTGTGCTCGCCCCCGAACATCCGTTCGTGGATGGCTGCATAAAGCAAAAAGCGATCTCTAACCTCGACGAGGTGGCGGCATACGTCAAGGTATCATCGCACAAGACCGACCGGATGCGGCAGGAAGACGTAAAGGATAAGACCGGCGTGGAGTTGAAAGGTGTGAGGGCCATCAACCCTGTCACCAAGGAAGAGATCCCGATCTGGGTCGCGGATTATGTTTTGGGTTCCTATGGCACCGGTGCCATCATGGCGGTTCCCGCGCACGACGAACGGGATTTTGAATTCGCGAAAAAGTTTGGGTTGCCCATAAGAAAAGCGGTGGTGCCAAAACCCCTCATCCCTGGCGTGCCGGTCGTGGGTGCTGCGATGGGAGGAGCGGCCCCGGAGCTGCGCGTCGAAGAGGAGCTCTGGGAAGGGCGCGGAGATTTGATAAACTCCGGTGAGTTCACCGGCATGGATTCCGAAAAGGCAAAAGCGGAGATCGTTGCGTTCGCAGGCGGAAAGATGAAAACGCAGTACAAGCTTCGCGACTGGTCCGTGTCGCGCCAGCGCTACTGGGGCGTGCCGATCCCGATGATACACTGTCCGAAAGACGGCATCGTGCCGGTCCCAGAAAGCGAACTGCCCGTCATTTTGCCCGATCTCGAAAATTATCGCCCGCAAGGAATGCCGCCGCTTGCCGGTTCGCCGGCGTTCATCAATGTAAAGTGCCCGCAGTGCGGCGGTGATGCCAAGCGCGACGCGGAGACCCTCGACACGTTCGTGGACTCATCGTGGTATTTCCTCCGCTATCCTGATCCGCATAACGACGGCGAAATTTTTGATAAAAAGAAAGCGGCGCACTGGATGCCGGTGGACCTCTATGTGATCGGCGCGGAGCACACAGTGCTGCATTTGCTTTATTCCCGCTTCATCACGAAGTTCCTGCACGACGAAGGATATGTTTCATTCGTCGAACCCTTCACCCGGTTGAAGCATCAGGGGCTTATTATGGCCGCCGACGGGCAGAAGATGTCAAAGAGTAAGGGCAATGTGGTAAATCCCGATGAGATCGTTGCCGAATTCGGCGCCGATGTGACGCGCATGTATCTGATGTTCATCGGTCCCTTCGATGATGCCACCCCATGGGACGCTAAGGGCATTCTTGGGGTTGAGCGGTTTTTGAAAAGATTCTGGAAATATTGCACCGGCGCATCGGAAGCAAAAGATGTCGCGACGGTACCGTCCGCTAAAAATGCCCTCCATCGGACCATCAAAAAAGTGGGGGAGGATATCGAGGCGTTCAAGTTCAACACCGCGATCTCGGCGCTTATGATATTCTTAAATGAGGCAGAGTTAGCCACGCCGCCCGCAAAAGAAGATCTGAGTGCACTCGTGAAGATCATCCATCCGTTCGCTCCGCACATGGCTCAGGAATTGTGGTCGTTCATGGGCAATCACGGTTATCTTGATTTCGAGCCGTGGCCCGCGTACGATCCTGCGCTTATTGCGCAGGAAAAGATCACGATCGTATTCCAGGTGAACGGAAAAACAAAAGATACGGTTTCTGTGGACGCGGCCATCAAAGAAGATGCCGCGAAGGAAATGGCGCTCGCGAGCGAAAAAATAAGGTTTGCCATCGCCGCCGCAGGCCGTAGCGATGCTCAATCACCGAAACGCATCATTTACGTCGATAAGAAATTGGTAAACATCGTCATTTAAATGGGAGGAAAGATTTTACTCATCATCATTATTATCATCGCACTGGGGATCGGATTGTACTTGTACCACTCCGGCGCGTTCGTGAACGGATTAAAAAAATTTAATTCCCTGATCAGTCCGTCTTCCACCTCGTCGTTCTTTAGTCTCGGTTCCTCCACGATTGCGCAGGGTCCCTCGACACCGATCGGTCCTCCACCTCTGCAGCAGCAACCGACTACGGGCGGCACACCGCCATCCGCGACGACCACCATCAACCCTGCCGATATTCCTGCGGGCTATACCGCCGCACAGCTTTCGCCGTATTTCCACGAGGTGCGCTTGGGAGGCGTTTCCGCGGGAACATTCTATTATTACGGGACGATCACGCTGGATACCTCCTTTAACCAGAACGCCACCGGCACGATCGACATCAGCGGCTGGCAGATCAAATCGAATGATGGCGGGGAATATATTCCCCAGGCGATCGATGTCTATGACCCCTCCGGGCTTACTGCGCCGAGCGATATTCTGATGAAGAACGGCGATACCGTCTATCTGTATTCATCCACTGCGCCATTCAATCTTCGGCTCAATGAATGCATCGGGTATATCGGGAACGTAGCGAATTTCAGCCCGCCATTGCCGCTCACGTGTCCGTATGTCGATCAGTCGCAAATCCAGAACTTTACCGGCGCGTGCCAGGACTATATTCTTTCGCTCGGACAGTGCCAGGCGCCGAACATGTCGAGCCCGCAGATCCCTCCCACGGACTACGCGTGCCAGGATTATTTGGAAAATAATTTCAACTATAAGTCGTGCTTTAATGCGCATGCCGGCGACGCGAACTTTTTGAGCAACCAGGTATGGGTGTGGACCGGTAGTAATGTCGTGGACCAAGATCACGATACGGTGAAGCTGCTCGACCGGAACGGCCTGCTGGTGGATCTCTACACCTATTAAACGATTCTTATTTGCGTTCGGTCAGACTCATCTTCACCGGAAATTGCTTTCCGTCACGCAGTATGAGCAGTTCGATCTCGTCTCCCACGTTCGAGTTTTCGAGAAAATCCTGGATGGGATGGTCACGGTCAAGTTTTTTTGAGTTCAGTTCGAGGACGATATCGTTTTCCTGAATGCCGGCTTTTTCGGCGGGGCTTTCGGGGACGACGGCGGCATCGTGCTGACTTTCGCGCATGATGAGCGCGCCGTAATCCACCGGCAGATCCATTTTTTTCTTGAGCGCGCCGTCGATCATAATGTAGCGCAGCCCGAGCAGCGGCCGGCGGATGCGGCCGTATTTTTTT
>DATKHM010000046.1:0-3239 GCA_035510235.1 Minisyncoccota bacterium
ACATACCACCGAATAATGGCTAAATTTATTTTCTTCGGGACGCCGCGGTTTGCGGAGATCGTGCTGGATGGCCTGATCGAGGGCGGCATGACCCCCACCGCGCTTGTGTGCAATCCCGACCGGCCGCTCGGCCGGAAAAAGATCGTCACTCCCCCGCCAACGAAGCGCCTCATCGCCGATAAAAAATTATCGACGATAATACTCCAACCGGAAAAGCTGGACGATGACGTTATGGCGCAACTGCGCACGCTTGAACCGGATTTTTTCGTGGTCGCCGCATACGCCAAAATAATTCCGGGGTCGGTGCTCACGATCCCGCGCCTCGGCACGCTCGGCACTCACCCATCGCTTTTGCCCGAGTATCGCGGCGCGTCCCCGATCCAATCAGTAATCCTGGCGGGTGAGACCAAGACCGGCGTGACTATCTATCATATGGACGAAAAGATGGACCATGGGGCGATTTTTGCCCAAGAGGAGGTGCCGCTTGACGCACTCGCAACGGATTATCTTTCGCTCGAAGCGCAATTGGCCGCGCTGTCGGCGCGATTGCTATTAAAGACGATCCCTGTATTCTTAGACGGCACCGCCTTACCGCGCGTGCAAGACGAATCACATGCGACGTTCACAAAAAAATTCACCACCGAGAATGGGTTTATTGAATATTCCGAACTTGATGCCGCGATCACGGGCAATAGCGACAAGGCGGAACTAATTGTGCGGACCATTCACGCGCTCAACCCCGAACCCGGAGTCTGGACGATCAAGGACGGCAAGCGAATAAAATTACTCGAGGCCCGGATGGATGGCAGCGCGCTTAAACTTGTCACCATACAAGAAGAAGGACAGCGAGCAAAAGCGATATAAGATCCTCCTATTTGTTTGCGGCCTCGAGCTTCTTATTGACCTCATTCCAATTCACAACATTCCACCAGGCGTCGATATAATCCGGACGCTTGTTCTGATACTTCAAATAATAGGCATGCTCCCATACGTCGAGGCCGAGCAACGGCTTCTGATGCTTTGTGATCGGACTATCCTGATTCGGCGTTGAGGTCACTGCCAATTTCCCCTCGCCATTCAGAACGAGCCATGCCCATCCCGACCCGAAAACGCCGGCCGCGGCTTTTGTGAATTCCTCTTTGAACGTTGCCGCATCGCCGAATGCGGCCACGATCCCATCGGCTATCGCGCCCTCCGGCTCCTTGCCGACACCCGCATCTTGAGGCCCCATGATCGTCCAAAAGAATGAATGGTTGCTGTGTCCCCCGCCATGGTTGCGCACCGCCGTGCGGATATCCTCCGGCACCGCGTCCAGGTTGGCGAGCAATTCCTCGAGCGGCTTGTCCGCGATCTCGGGATGCTTATCGAGCGCTTCGTTCAGCTTTGTCACATACGTCTGGTGATGTTTCGTATAATGGATCTCCATCGTGCGCGCATCAATGTACGGCTCAAGCGCGTCATAGCCATAAGGAAGTTTTGGAAGTTCGTATTTCATTAAATGTTGGTTAAATTATTTTTATTGTTTATTGCTTGCGACTCTTTATCCTTTATAATACATTATACAGGAAGATCGATTTCATTGCGGGGTCGTCTAAAGGTAGGACAGCGGCCTTTGAAGCCGTATATCTTGGTTCGATTCCAAGCCCCGCAGCACTTGACTGATAGCATTATATATGCTACTTTATCTTTCAGTACCTACTGCACTGAGCAGTTTGGTCAAATTCAAAAAGAAAGCTGAGGTGCCGAATGAATCGTTCACTTAAGCCAAATGGTTATCCTATTAACCCGAGAAGTTTCTTTATCGGGATTCGCCGCGAAATTATTTCAAACATTGATTTTATTGATGCGATGAGAACGGCGACAGAAGTATCGATTCCAGTTCGTTTTCTTGGAAAGTGGGAAACGCTTAAAGGCATAGTTGAGCACGTTGATCAATTTCCCGATGGTAGGGTGATTCATCTCCGTCCCACTGGAACATTTTTGCATTGGCCTGAGGTTCCTATCTGGGTGCCCTGCTCTAATTCTCTGGCAGGAGTCCTATAGCCCCAACCCGCCCGACGAAATCCGTCGATTTGGCGGGTTTCCATTTTCCACTTTTAAAATCATGGTTCGAACATCATCCAACACTGCCAGCATTGTCTCCAAATTAGAAAGTCTGCGACTTTGCTTTCTGCCGTGAATGGATTATTCTTTTCTGTAGGACTATAATCTTAACAAGGAGAAACTCATGGATACCGACCCAGCCATCATAGAACTGCAGAGCGGAAAGCCCGCTGACATCGTTTATCGGCCTGATCTTCGCGCCGGCGTTATTGCGGCCGTTGAGTCATGGAAGGCGTTTTGCGCACTCCCCAAGGAAACGAAGCAACGATTCACCTACACCGAAGATCAAGGCGCACTCGATGGATCGGGCTATGAAATCAAAGAGCAGAAGGGATCCTCGCTCGACCTCAAAGAAAATTTTCACGTAACGCTTAGGGAATCCGAACGTCTCACCAAACTTACACAGGGCGTTGAGGTCGTTCAAGCAACGCGATTTATTGACGACGCTGAAAAGCTTATTAAGCTGGCGACGCCGATCATCCAAGAATTTGCGCGCGGCCTCGGACAAGCTCTTTCGCTCCCCACGCTTGAAGCAGAGGTGATGAGTGGGCAACAGTCTTGGATCTTCCGTTATATCCATTACTTTGGCGGCCGAAGCGTTGGCGATCAGACTGCGACACCGCACGCCGATAAATCCGGCTTCACCCTTCACCTTTTCGAAAGCGGCCCGGGCCTTGAGTATCTTGGGTTCGATAAGCAGTGGCGACCAATGCCGGTTTCCGACGGGCAAACCGCGATCATCTCCGGCATGCAGCTTCAGTTTGCTTCAGAAAATAAGATCAAGGCGCTGTGCCATCGCGTGGTAGCGACCAACGAATCGGCTGTTTCAGGACGATACTCGGTGGTCTGCTTCATCCCCCTTGTAAATACGAAAGCCTATAACAAAAACGGGGCTGGTCGGTTGCAAGAATTTGCACCGGGATTTAACTACGAGATGCCCCTAGCCGAATTCCAAAAACTCTTTGTTTGATGCTTCGTAGGCGCGTGCATGGGTTATCATGCCGCGTCTTTTTTTAATCTAAAATTCCCTGCTCTCCCCCGCTCCGAGCGCCACAAATTCAGTTCCACTATCTTTTAAAAAATTTAGAAGCATCGTTGAAACAAATCCGGCAAATCCCGGAACGATCATCCCGTCA